>NZ_JBXWRY010000043.1:0-32108 GCF_059613135.1 Ruegeria sp. BHSB196 | reverse complement strand
CTGGGTAGCTGATTTCGCCCGCGTCCGGGGCCTCCTGCCCGGTCGTGTTGGTCGAGGAACTGGGCGCGCCCTTCTCTTTCACGGTGTCCTCCGGGCGGACGAGGCCCAGATGGAGCGTCACCTGACCACCTTGCCACGACGCGATCACGCCCCCACGCGCAAGGTCCTCGGCGCTGTAGGCCTCCTGAAGGTCGCGGGCTTCCTCTTCCAAGGCGTCCACGCGGTCGTAGAGCGCATTGTAGGCATCGTCCTCGAGCCCCTCATCCTCCATTTCGAGCTGCAGTTTCTCAAGTTCGGCGGTGATCTCATCCACGCGCTTCTGGGAAGCCTGATCCGGCTCGATCGGGCCGGGATAAACCCGGCCGTAGTCGGCCATGGTAGCGTAATCATAGCGGACCATCGCATCGGCCCAAGCAAAGCCCAGCTTTATGCGAGCCTCTTCGGCGGCGGCACCGAGCTTCTCGAGCAGGATGGTTTCGACCAGCGCCGCATCCTCGAGCACGGAATGTTCTTCCAGCAGATCGGCCGCGACGGCACCGCCACGCGCCTCATAGTCCTCGCGGACGAAAGCTCCGATATCGTCGCTGACCTGCACACCGCGGGATTTGAGCGCCTGACGGACGGTATAGGCCTGCAGGTAGCTGTCTTCCTTGGTGAGGGCCTCATAGATCTCGCGCTGCACTGTCTGGCTGGGATGCTCGGCAAAGGCCTTCATCGTATCGAGCGTGATTGCCTTGGCGCGCGCCGCATCCCGGATGTCCGGATGGATAAGGCCATAGCGCAACCGGCCTTTCACAGCGGCCACCGTGGTACCGAAGGTCTTTGCGATCGTCTCAGGCGTCTGATCGTCGACTTCCATCATCCGCGCGAAAGCCTCGAACTCGTCGATGGCATTCATCGGCGCTTGCGTGATGTTCTCGGCGAGCGACAGAGCCGTGGTGACATCGCAATCCTCCGGCACGAGGCGGCAGTCGATCTTGGTTTTCGCGGTGAACCCCTTGGCGGCCTTGTCCGAGACCAGCTCCTTCAGCGCGGCATGGCGGCGACCGCCTGCGAGTACGGTATATTTGCCGTCGATCTTCTGGACCAGGAGAGGCTGGAGCAGGCCCAGAACAGCGATGCTGGCTTTCAGATGCGCGATGTTCTCGGGGTCGTAGGTTTCTGGTGAGTTGCTGCGCACATTGGCGGGATGCGGGACCAGATCGCCGATGGTGACGGAGATGGGTTTGAAGCTTGCGGTCATGGGATGTCCTTTTCGATGGGTAGGATGCGGCCCGCGCGCTTGCGCGTGACCAATCCCCAAGGGCGGGGATCACGACGACGAAAGGCCCACTCTCCCTTTGATGGGTCAGCGGGCCTTCATTTCTTGGGGTGTCAGGGGGAGTAGTCCCCTGCCCTTCTACCAGTCTCGCGCCAGCATGATGGTCAGCACGCGCATGGTCGTGGCGGGATTGTCCGGGGCCTCGGCCCCGTAGCGGAAATCAGAATCCGCCTCATAGAGGTCGATTTTCCAGAACACGGTCTCGCCCCGGATCTCGACCGCCCCGAAATCATGCCATCCTTCGGGATCGTTTTCGGGCTCGAAGGTCTCGAACATGCCCGTGGCCTTCACCGCCTCGGCCATGAAGCCGTCACCGGCCTCAATAAGCGAGCGGGTCACATGCATGCGGCCCTGTATGGGCTGCGCGGGCGGCACCCCGAGGCAGGCAAGCCTGCGAAACGCGTCGTTCTGCGCCGCGATCACGGTCGGATCTGGACGGTCTGGCTGGGGTTGAACGATCATGGACATAGGGATCTCCTTTGAGAAGTTGAAACACCCTTCCCAAAGCCAGCTTTTTCTTTTCCGCTTGGCGGAAGGACCGAAGCAGAAGGTGCCCTACCCGAACAGCCCCTTGGGTCTGTAATTCGGGTTGGGGATGGTTTCGATCCAGCCGCCCTGTTCCTTGATGGTCTCGAGCGCTGCCGAAAGTGGATAGGCGCCCTCGGACGGGCTCCACCAATAGGCACCGCGTTTGAAGGAGATGATCTTGCGGCGGCCGTCTTCGAAGCAGGCCACCCGCAGCGTCTTGGGTTCCTTGCGTGACATGGGAGTCTCCGGTCTCCCTGTGGTCAGGCGGCCTCGGCGTCCTCCCCTGCCCTCCCCGCCTCCGACCGTGCGATCAGGTAGTCGCAGGCGCGCTGCGCGTCAGAGGCGTGCTTGAAGATGGCGCCCTTGTCCGAGCGCAGAACGCGCAGCCAATTGTAGAGATACGCCGCGTTCAGCTCGAGCGTATGGGCCGTAAAGCCGAGCGTCTGGCCAAGGAACACCGAGGTCAGCTCGGCGACGATCTCTTCGCGGGCATAGGCCGTGTTGCCGAAGCGCGAGAGACCGTAGTCGCGGTTCAGCCGATGGCGCGCCTTGGTGGCATGGGCGAGCTCATGCGCCCAGACCCCGTAGAAATTCCGCGGGTTCTCGAACCGGGAAATGGATGGCATGAACACCTTGTCTACAGGTGGCAAATAGTAGGCTTCCGTCCCTGTGAAGACGGTCGTGATGTCGATGGCGTCGAAAAACGCCTGCATGTGCGGGATGGGCTTGGACGGCGGAGGTTCAGGCACTGGCTCGGGGTCCGGATAGAAGCTCTCGGGCAGGCCCTCGATCTGGCAGGCATTGAAGACGCGGTAGGATTTCTGGAAGCGGAAGATGCGGGCTTCCTCAGAGCTATCATCCCCATCGCTGCGACTGTCCTCATCGGCGGCGTTCGTCCGGCTTTGTCCGTAGTAGACGACGACAGACGACTTCTCGCCCTCGCGAACCTTTGCGTCCAAGGCATTGGCCTGCGGCAACGTCATCCAGAATGGCGAGCTATGGCCCGCCATCACCGTTCGCATCGTCAGCAGGAAGTTGTTCACGCCCTGGTAGGGTTCACCGCCCACGCGCAGGGGACGAGAGCTGCCGCCAGCGGTCCAGGGCTTGCGCCAAGGCAGGACGCCGCGCTCAATGATACGGATGATTTCGTTTGTGATGACCTCGGAGGCATCGAATTTGGGCGTGCGGGATCGAGCCATGGCTGGCGTCCTTTCGAGTGTTGATGAGGGGGAGTGACGACTAAGTTGATCGACAGAGCCGTGGATCGTTGGTGATGCTCCCACCGAGCTCTTCGACCATGTCGATGTAGCTGGTCAGCGAGACAGACCTGCCGGGACCCGAATAGTCAGGGTCGACCGATCCGTCCCAGGTCACCCGCGGCAGGTTGGCGAAGGCGATGACGTCACGGATGGGTCGGATGTCGATGAACGGGGTTCCTCGGGCGACCGCGAGGGCAGCCAAGGGAAAGCGCTCGATCGGCGCGAAACTCGACACGGTGGTCCAACCGAGATGGATGAACGTCCCACCCTCCCCGCAGATCACATGCGCATTTGGCAATGACGCGGCCTGCTTGAGATAGCCGAGATCGCGGAGAACGGCTTTCCGCTCGAGCCGCTGTGCCAGCGCCGTCTGGCCAGTTCGGCGCAGCTCTTTATGCCGCCACCAGGAGGCGGCGGTTGCGCGGAGCACGCGCAAGACACCTGTTTGCATGGGAATGCCCTTCATCAGGAACGGCAGACCGGAACCCGGCCCGGACCCATCTGAGGGACCCCAAAGGCCCTCATCCGTCAGTCACAAAAATCCGAAGTCCACTTTCCCTTTTCACCAGCCAACTGGTCCGGGGGAACGGCCGAGGGTCCGACACCACCGCGGACCCCAGTGACTGCATGCAGTAAGTGGCGGTTCCGATCCAAGATCGGCAAGCCATATCGGCAACCCCGGTCCGACTGCTGCAGTCTTTCTCATAGTATCAATAACTTATCTGACGTTCTCGATCGGCAAAAGCGCTCCAACGGCGACTTCTCAAGCCGAAAAATCAGGATTTGCTTCGTTTAGAGCAATGCAGCGTTACGGATTAGCACGGAAAACGAAGGCGCAGCATCTCCTGTCAGCTTGAAATTCAGCAATGTTGGCGCTATATACCGTCAGTATAACTGTAGGAGCATAGATCATGCACATCACGAACTTTGCTGAAGCTGGGCAATTCGAACCGCGCAAGATCGCCGCGGTGCTACGCACATCAGCAGAAGAGATCGCATTGACTGTCGGCTTGGGCAAAGACGCGTTGCAGAGGCGAGCCCGCATCGGTTCGGACAAGACGCAGCGCCGCCTGCGCGAATTGGTAGAGGTGCTGAACAAAGTCGAACCCCGCTTCGGCTCGGAATTGATGGCCTATGCATGGTACCGGTCAGAGCCCCTGCCCGGCTTTGATGGCCGAACAGCCATGCAGCTGGTTCAGGAAGGCAAAGCGCAGCAAGTTCTGGAATACATCGATGCGGTCGATGCGGGCGTCTTTGCTTGATGCCGCTGAAAGAGGGACGCTACACAGGGCCACTCTATCGCGCCCTGAACCCGGTCTATGCGCGTGAACCTCTGTCCGGACGAGGCGCTGAACTCTATGGAGGGCGCTTTAATGCCAAGGGCACCCCTGCCCTCTACACCTCGCTGGATCCCGCGACCGCTCTTAGAGAAGCCAACCAGGTAGGCAGCCTGCAACCCACGATCCTGGTGTCCTACAAAGCCGACCTTGGGCCTATTTTCGATACCCGCGATCAGGACGGACTTGACCGGTATAACGCGACCGAGGCGATGCTTGCCGACCCTGCATGGCGCATGAAGATGCTCGATGGCCAACCTGTGCCGACACAGGATTTAGCACGCGCCCTCATAGCGGATCGGTTTGCGGGGCTTCTGATCCAGAGTTTTGCGAAGGGCGCGTTATCATCGGACTTCAACATCGTGTTGTGGGCCTGGACTGACAATATCGGTTCTTTGGAAGTGGTGGATGACGAAGAGCGGCTGTCACGCATGTGAGTTGTGAGACTTGGTGCCTGTTCTGTCCACCGCGGTGGACATCAGCGGGTCGGAGGAACACGGATTGACCGTGCGATATCGCCCTAGTGTAATTTGGCTCGGTCGCTTTGATGCACGTGGAGAGTGCGCGCGTCATTGGACTGGTTGCGGGCCAGATGTCCACCGCGGTGGACACTAAGCGGTTTGCATAGCAGGTTTGGACAGACGCTTGATCAAAATCACTGGATCAAACTGGTCTCGACGTTGGCCCAAGGTGATACTGTGAAAATACGCTCCAAAGTCCCTGATGCGTTGTCCAAGTTGTAGCATGATGAAGATCGCGCATGACGCTTTCTGAGCTCCTACTGCATTCTTGGCTTTCTCGAATGTATCTGGGTGAATCCCCATCATGGGTGCAAGAATTCGAGCATGGTTTTCAATGTCCAACCAGTTTCTAAGCCTCTCTGTGGAGAACGATGTCGCTTGATCGCAAACTGAGGTTAGCAAGTCTGGTTTCAGAGCTTCATTGCCTATGTTGCTATCTAAATCTTTTTTTTCTTCTTCTGACATAGATTGGTGCCGGACAGTTTGTCCGTCATTGGCGGGCAATTCCACAGTTTCTGGTGGGTCATCTGGGGTATGCAAAGTCAGGCATTCTTTGTCCGTGTCGGCGAGCAGCGCGTGGTATTCGGGAAGGCTCAGCTTCCTGCGTAGAGCTCTCCGTGCATGGTTGATGAATGTGTTGCTGGGATCATGCTCTTCCAAATGGGCGAGCTTTGTTAGGATCTGTTTGCGGACAAACATCCGATCCCGCCGGTTGTTCTCCATCTCATGTGCGATGGCGATAAGCTCGCTCGCGCGTTGGAGGAGGGGGGCAAGAGACAGTCCATAACTGATGCATTCCCCGCTGGACGAGCGAACGCGGTAGCGCTTCCGATTTGAACTGTCATTGCGTTTGATGAACCCGAGTTCGACGAAGCGATTGATGTGTCTGCGGAGTGTCCGTTCGTCGATTCCGCCGACGCGCTGGCAAATCGAGTCGTTGGACGCGAAAACCGTTTCACCATGGCCGGGCTTCAAGAAACTGAGCATGGCTTGAAGTGTTTGGATATGGCCAGGACGCAGACCGAATACGCTACGTGCATCTCTCAGTGCCCTGAAGATGGTCCAGATGTCGGTTTCAGCCGCAGAAGTTGAGCCGCGTGATGCATCAGCACCAGCGGTTCTGATCGATAGTTTTGTAAATGCCATGGTTTGTTCACGACGACCGTTCGGCCCACAACTTCCCAGTCTCTTTCCGAGATTTCGCTCAGAAAAAGGCAATAAAAATCGGTCCACCGAATCGGTGACTCTTGACCGGTTTGTTGGAGGTTGCTACATCATGAGTGCTAATCGAATGATGAGGGCTCTCCAGGGGAAACTTTGGGGGGCTCTTTTCTTTCTGGTCTTCGCTTTTCTCCTCTGCTCGCGTTACTCTGTGTGGCTCGGGGCTTAGGACCCAGAGCCGCTCTCATTCCGCCACTGTTCGAAGAGCTGCAAAAGCGTTGCCTCCGCGCGCTCTTCGATCCATTGGCCGAATTCTGGGTGGTCCTTCTTGGCGATCTTGATGGCGATCGTTTTTTGATCGACTATCAGCGTTCCCACAGAGCTACCGTCCGCATCTTTGACGACGGACGTTAGGCTGCCGTTGGCTTGTTTCTTGTCGCTACGCGCCTTGTTGGAGCAAGCCGAGTAGACTGCATGAAACTTTTCCGCGCTCGGAGTTTCGTCGGGCAGCGCTGCAATCACCTCTTTGGCCGTGTTCACCAGATCTATCTTTTTCGAGAAAGCGGCCAGGTCACCCCATTGCCGTCGTCCGATGCCATGTGCCGGCCCTATTAGCTGTACAAGCCCTTCTGGCAGTTGCTCTATGACGACGCGATGGTTGGACACGCCCTGCCGTGTCAATCCGAGAGCATCCTGAATGACGTTTGGCTTGTAACCTGATTCCTGCATCTCTTTGATAAAAATAGATTTCTCAATGAAAGACGGGTCTAGTCGGAGGTTGTTCTCTTGGCCCTGTGCGATCAGAGAAGCGTCGTCATCCAAGGTCCGAACGATCGCCTTGACCGTTCCGCCGACCATGCGGATCGCTGCAAGCCTGCGTCGTCCGTAGATGATGCGGTATCTGTCCGGTTGCGCTGATGGACGGACCATAATTGGTACTTGTTGCCCATGCTTGCGAATGCTTTCGGCCAACTCATCAATGCTGGAATCCTCCAGCACCAACCGATCGCGCAGGCCATCCATATCAATCTGGTCGGGCTCGATGTCACGGATCGAATTCGCAGTAATCTCGCGCAAAGAGTCGCGCAATCCGCCAACAGACCCTGGCAGTTTTGCCGCTTTTGGCGGGGTAGGGGAGGGGGCTGCGCTCCCCTTCTCGTCCTTTGGAGGCTGATTGAAGATATTTCGGGCCATCAGCGACGCCCCCATGCCATTTGAATTGTTTGTTCCAACTCATCGCCAACGCCGTTCACGCTGGTCAGAGCGCGATCAATCGTTTTCCTGATGAACTGGCTCGGATCAACTTCGTAGACGGTTTGCTGGGTCATACCAGCGTCCGAGATTGCCGTAGATTTCAACATTGGTTCAGTCATGACTTGTCCGGCCAAGATTGATCTTAGGTAGCCCGCCATTTGCGTCTGGGGCCCGTCCGACGGTTCGTATCTCGTGATCAAGAACTTTACGAAGTCCCAGGTAACGCGCCGGCCAATGGCTTCTTCCACGGCCTTGACCGTTTCCGAAGCAAGTTTCAGGAACTGGCTCATGGAAGCGATGTCGAGCATGCCGGGTACCACGGTTACCAAAAGCCCCGTCGAGGCTGCCAACGCCGTAAGGGTCAAAAAACCAAGTTGAGGTGGGCAGTCGATTAGGACGATGTCGTAATTCGCCTCTACTTCCTCAAGCGCTAAGGCGAGACGCTCCGCAAATATGGGCTGCACCCGGCGAGCAAGGGCGTTTGCCGTCTCGGTTTCGTATTCCGAGAGCATTAGGCCCGCTGGGACCATATCGAGCTTATGGAAGTAGGTTTTTTGGATGACGGCTGAGAGCGGAACTTGTTCCTCATATCTCAGGGCATCATAGATTGTGCCGCCTTCGGCGAACTCGAGCTCGGGCCGAAAGCCGAAAAAGGTGGTCAGACTTGCCTGCGGATCGAGATCCAAAACCAATACTCGGTAGCCTCGCAAGGCATGCCGTTGTGCAAGATGTATCGTTGCTGTCGTTTTTGACGATCCGCCTTTGAAATTGACGACGGATATCACCTGAAGACGATCGCCCTCACGTCGACCAGGACGGTAACTTTCTGCGTTCTTTCCAGTGCGCCCCAGAATATCGCGCAACTTATCAATCTCTTGGGCTGTGTAGAACCGGTGTCCGCGGTTGTCTGTATGCACTTCCGGGAAGCTGCCGTCCTTGTGCCGGTTGCGCAGGTTAGATGTGCTCACGCGCAAGAGGCTGGCAACCTCGGTAGAACTGAAACGGCGCAGGGACTTTCGTTCTTCGGGCTCGAAAGCGATCTTCATCTGGCGATCCAAAGACTCAGCCAGATTGTCGGCAAATGCTCCGATGTCGGAAGAGCCTATGCCTTGCGCGTATCCAACGTTACGATCATCCATATCCTGCCGCCCACTCTCGGCCTCTGTTGAGGCTCTTGGTCATTCTGACGGTGTACAGCGTATCTGACGCATTTTGCCGTCAGAATGGGAATGCCACGATCCAGTGAGTCCGGCAAGAAGAATCTAGATGTAGTGTGAAAGTTATCCACAGCACCAATACGTTCAGTCGCATCAGGATAGCCGCAAATGTTTGATTTAATTGCATTAAGTCGTCGCGATCGCGCTTCAAGCTACCGATCCGAATTGTTTGGATGGTTTCAGCTAAACCCATGCAACCAATGGCACAATTGACCTTCTGACGGCGTCTGGAGCGATAGATTCAGTTGGATGAGTCCCTGCTAGTTACAGTCGGGAGTGAGCCGATTCTGATGGAATTAGACCAAGTCGCTCCGCCCGTTCCAACAGCATCCTGACGGAGGACGGTTGCCAGCTGGTGCGGCCTCGAGGGGTGCGCTCACGCATCGATTCAAGCCGGTCGCAGATTGCCTGAAGCGTGATGTCTGGATCCGCGCCCTTGATGCCGGCGACGATTGCGGGCAGGCGGTCATCGGTTTCGCGCCGTCCGGCGCGGCCAAGCACTTCATCGGGCAGAAACCCGTCGCGCACATATGCCTTCACAGCGCGGAGCAGGCGGCTTTGGGTCCAATGACGATCATGGGGCAGGGGGGCATTGATAATCCGCAGGACGTCTTCCCAAGCCATATCGGGGCGCAAACGGCGCACATGGGGCACCCAATCCTGCGCAGACTCGGTCAGGCGCTCCATGTAGCCGTCCTGTCGCGCCAGCCGCACCTTGCGCAGCGCGGCGGGGTCCTTGGCGCGAAGGCCTGGGTTGCCACCTACGCGCCCTTTAGCGCGTGCCGAGGCAAGCCCAGCCTTGGTACGCTCGCGGATCAGAGCACGTTCAAACTCGGCCGCAGCGCCCAGAACCTGCAATGTGAACTTGCCCTGCGGGGAAGCGGTGTCGATGGGGTCCTGCAGGGAGCGGAAGAAAGCTCCCTTGGCCTCCAGACGTTCGATCACCTCCAGCAAGTGCGACAGAGATCGCGCAAGCCGGTCGATCCGCACAACGACCAGCGTATCGCCGCTCTGGACGCGTTCGAGCACGCGTGCCAGCACCGGTCGCGCGCGATTGCCGCCCGAGGCGTGCTCTTCAAAGATCTCGACGCAACCCGCAGATTGCAGGGCCTCAGACTGGGGCAGGGGGGTCTGATCCTCTGTGGAAACACGGGCGTAGCCTATCAGGGGCATGAAAAGACCGTTTGCAATTTACGATATCACTACTAAACGACCGTTTGTAAACAAATGCAAGTAGGTGCTCTCTCGTCGTGCTCGTCCAAAAACCTTTGGTTTCCTTGCGCTGAAAGCGATCTGAGAGGTTTCACCTGCAGTCGCGCGCTCGTACTATATAAAGGGCGCAGGCAGCGGCCACGAAAACGCCTGGGCAATGTGCAAAAAATCAGTATTTTGCACACATGGTGACGCAAGCCTCTTCTTTGACTGATGATTACGACGACCCCCTTATCACCATCGAGGAGGATGAAGAGGCTCACGAAGACGATCTCTGGTTTCTACCTAGGTCACTTGAAGAAGAACCGGATGATTTGCCTCCAGGGCCACGGGCGGAACCGCCCGACACTGCTGTCGTCGAAGACTGGGCAAAAGCAGAAGGCGTTCACGCTGCGCGACTGGCAAGAGTGGCTGGACGCCTGGGAGCTCTGGATGACCGGCTGCTGCGTGGCCCGGAAGGCTGGCGGCATCGCCTCGCTCTTATCGAGGCAGCGGATCTCAGCTGGTTCGCAGGGGATCGGGTGAGTTCTGATCGTCTGGCGCTCTGGATATCGATGCGGCTGTCAGGTGCACAGGATGACCCAAATGCACTGGCAAGAGTTGGATGGGCTGTTCGGCGCCTAACAGGCGGTCCTGGACCGAAAGCTGACTTGGCCGCCTTCCTGGATCGCCGCGATCCCGAGAACATTGAAGACAGCGCTGAGCGTTTCGAGGATCGCGCGGGTGGGTGGCTGGACGTCATGGCAGCCGCAAAGGGTCTCCACCCGATCACGCGGGCGTGCATGGGGTATCACCTGTGGAGCTTGGCGGGCCTCGGACGCCACGGCGACCAGATCGAAGCTGCCGTCACCGCGTCCAGGATCGCGACCAGCGATGGAAGCGGTGCCATCTTCGCGCCGCTCGCTATGGCCGGGGCCGGGGGGCTGCGCGTTTCGGGCTTGCCACCCGAGCGTTTGGCCCGCTGGTTGGATGGGATGAACAGCGCAATTCTAACGGCGATGCGAACACTTGATGATATTGAAGTGTGGATCGGGCGGGCAGAAAACGTCATGGCGCAATTATCTGGCCGCACGCCGGTTGCCTTGCGAAAGGTTTTCACGGAATGGCCCTTGGTCTCCGCCCCGATGGCTGAGGCCATGACCGGAGCCAGCCGCGCCGCCGTTCAGCGCAATCTCGCATGGATGGAGGCAAGCGGTTTGATCCGCGAGGTGACGGGGCACGGGAGGTATCGCATGTGGAAAGCTGACCTAATATAGGTCATTTGTCGAGGCTGACACCGGCTTGACCTGGCACGCTTTAGTGCCGCCCCAGATGATCGTTTAAGCCACTTTCCGTTCGAATGCGACAAGGCTTTTCCAGCCCAAAGCGTTCGTTAGCCATTCGTCTCACGTTTTTGTGACAATTGATCGCTTGAAGCTCCAGTGGGTGAAGGTTGTAACGGGGCGAAATAACGGAATGAGAGCCGGAGCCAGAGATGGCATCGTAGCATTTGCGAGTGGCGTAAGTTCCCTGTGCCGTGACGTTCCCGATCTCATGGTCGCGATATCGAAGCCGCTGTGCCTAAATTTCCAGACAATCTGCGACTTAACGAATTGTCGCTGCGCAACTTCGGACCAGGTATCGTGCGAGCAGTTTTCTCCTCCCTAGCAAACTGGAAACTGCAAGGATCGCATGTTTACTTACGAAAATTTGCCCTTGAACCTCTAGCCACTAGAAGTCCTATCTGTTCAAGGAGAACACATACCGTTCTTGCCATCAATCGCCGGTGAGAACCGAAAGGGTACGAAATGCTGACAAGACGACACTTCATTCAGACAACAACGGCGCTTTTTTCGGTGACCGGTCCCGGTATGGCTTTTGCCGACACTTGGCCCACCGAGGCTCAGAAGGCTGAATGGGACGCACAGGTGACGCCTCAGGGTTATGTTGCCGAGACTTCCAACCCATGGGGATTGCACCTGCGGTTCCTGCCGCAACGAGTCGTCGCGAAGGACGGTCTCGTGCCGGGAGATATCCATGTCGATGCGGTCGCGCGATATCTCTACCACATTGAAGAGGGTGGAACCGCGATGCGCTACGGCGTGGCGATCGCGCGGGGCAACCTCTACGAGCCAGGTGTCTATACCATCAAGCGCAAGGTCAGGTGGCCGCACTGGACGCCAACACAAAACATGATCGAACGCGATCCCGTGAACGCACAATGGGCCGATGGGATGGAACCAGGGCCGGAAAACGCTCTCGGATCACGGGCACTCTATCTCTATGTCGGGGATCGCGACACCTATCTCCGGATCCACGGCACACCCTACCCGAGAAGCATCGGCGGTCGCGCGAGTTCAGGCTGCGTGCGGATGGTCATGGCCCACATCAACGATCTCTATCCGAATGTAGAACTCGGCTCTACAGCTCACCTGTATTCGGCAGAGGACAGCGTCACAGCCCGCAGCTGAGGGAGCGCTCGGTCGGCCAACGTGCCTGCGGTCCGTCGATCGATCTCAGGTTGGGCGCGCGGCGCAGATCGGGTTGCCGTTCGCTGTTCGCAGAGGGAGCAAGGTCACCTCCACCGGGCCGCTGTGCTCGTACCAATAGCAGCCGTCTTCCGGCCTGAGGCGGGCGGTCGATATATTCTGATCGGGCGCCGCCATTGCCACCACGCTCTCAGGCACATTCCCGATCGCATTCGCCGGGTCGCTACTGCCACTTGGAGCAATGGCGCATCCAGCGAGGAGCGACAGCGCCGTCGCAACCATCATTTTTTGCTTCAGCATCGAACCCCGCATCGAGCTTCCTTTCGTTTCTGGTTTTCCTTCGATCGGTTCTCATGCCTCAAGGGGTGAACGAGCCGGTCATCAAACCGTGTAGCAATAAAACAATCTGAAATACCACCGTATTTTGCTCTTGAAGCTCTAGCCACTGTAGGGGCTATGTCATGGTAAAGCACCCGAATCCAGAGGTCCATTCATGCCGTCCGACACCCATCGTCACGACCACGATCACGCCGAAGATGCCCAGACAAGCGGCGGCAGCTGCTGCGGGGTCGCCGGAACGTGCGGCGACATCGTTCCGGCGACCCCCGCGCCAGCGGGCGGGCGCAGTTTTCAGGTGTCCGGCCTCGATTGCGCCGAGGAGGTAGCAATCCTAAACAAGGTGGTCGGCCCGAAGATCGGCGGGGCCGAACATCTTGCGTTCGACGTGATCAATGGACGGATGACTATCCTCGACAGCGCCAAGAGTGTATCGGACGGCGAAATTGCAGAACTGGTCGCAAGCACCGGCATGACCGCCAAGCCCTGGGATGCCGAAAACGCGTCGGTCGACCAGGCGGCCCATCTTGCACGCCAGCGGCTGTTTACGGCGCTCAGTGGTGGCTTCTGGGCCGCGGGATTTCTGTGGCACATCATCGAGACCGGCATGGGGGGGGCACTCGGCCTCTTCGCAGGGCACGGCGAAGCGCCGATGCCACTGGTCGAGGCAGGGTTATTCGCGGTTGCGATCCTGTTCGGTGTTTGGCTCGTGGCGCCCAAGGCATGGTCGTCCGCACGGCGGCTGTCGCCCGACATGAACCTGCTCATGGTCGTCGCAGTCGCGGGTGCAATTGGCCTCGGCGAATTTTTCGAGGCGGCGACGGTTGCGTTCTTCTTCTCGCTCTCGCTTTTCCTCGAAAGCTGGAGCGTCGGGCGTGCGAGGAATGCGGTTTCAGCTCTGCTGGACCTGGCGCCGCCGACGGCAAGAATTCTTTATGATGACGGTTCGGAAGCGGACGTACCGGCTTCCGCGGTTGCTATCAACGTACGTTTCGTCGTGCGCGGCGGAGACCGCATCCCATTGGATGGTGAGGTTGTCGATGGGGCAGGGGCCGTCGATCAGGCGCCAATCACCGGAGAGAGTGCGCTGGTCCCAAAGGAACGGGGCGACGAAGTCTATGCCGGTACGATCAACGGCGAAGGCACACTGACGGTGCGCGCTACGAAGGCCGCCTCGGATACCGTGTTGGCCAGGATCATCCGCATGGTCGGTGACGCCCATGCCCGCCGCGCGCCGGTGGAGCAGTGGGTGGCGAAGTTCGCCCGCATCTACACGCCTATCGTCATGGCTCTCGCCATTGCAATTGCCCTGCTGCCGCCGCTCATTTTCGGTGGGGCCTGGGATTATTGGTTCTACAATGCACTCGTGCTGCTGGTGATCGCCTGCCCGTGTGCTCTGGTCATCTCGACACCGGTCTCCATCGTCGCCGCACTCGCCGCCTCAGCGCGGGCTGGGGTGCTGATCAAGGGCGGTGCATATGTTGAGGCACCGGGCAAGACCACTGCACTGGCCATGGACAAGACCGGCACGATCACCATGGGCGAGCCGGAGGTGGCGGCGGTGCATCCGCTGGGCAAAGCATCGGCGCAAGATCTGATGACCCTCGCCGCTGGGCTGGAGGCACGTTCCTCGCATCCCTTGGCGCGCGCCATTCTCGCGCGGGCAGAAGCCGACGGCATCAATGTGTCCGCCGCGCAAGATACCCGAACCGTTCCAGGTAGGGGACTTGAAGGACGCACAGACGGCCGGTCGATCTGGCTAGGGTCCGACCGGTTTGCCGAGGAGAAGGGTTTCGGCGACGCCATTCCGAAGGATCTGCGCGACCGCATCGAAGGGGCCGGCAGCACCCTTGTTGCCGTGGGCGACGACACCGGCGTCACCGGCATCCTGGAATTGCGCGACCGTATCCGCCCCGATGCCAAGGGCATCGTGGCACAGCTCCACGCGCAGGGCGTGAAGACCATCGTTATGCTGACGGGCGACAACGAGCGGACAGCGCGCGCTGTTGCAGCCGAGGTCGGCATCGACGAGGTCCGTGCCGAGCTTCTGCCCGAAGACAAGGTGACAGCCATCGAAGAACTGGTCGAAACGCATGACATGGTGGCCATGATCGGCGACGGGGTCAACGACGCCCCGGCCATGGCGCGCGCGCATTACGCCATCGCAATGGGTGCCGTTGGTTCGGACGCGGCAATCGAGACGGCGGATATTGCCCTGATGACAGACGACCTCGGGAAGGTGCCTTGGCTGATCGGTCATTCGCGCCGGACAATGTCGATTATCCATCAGAACATCGGTATTTCCTTGGCGACCAAGGGCGTCTTCGTTGTCGCTACCGCTTTCGGAGTGGCATCGATGTGGGGCGCTATTGCAGCCGATGTAGGAGTGTCATTGCTGGTGGTGGCCAACGCCCTGCGCCTGCTGAACAGCCAAAAGGCCAAGGCGCCGCCGTCCGGCGGTGAGCAGGTTGGCCCACAGATGGCAAAGGCCGCGCTTGCCCACGGACATTGATCACGCTGCATTTGCAAAGTAACGTGATGTCCATATCAGACCTCACCAAAGAGGCATCGAGCAGTGAAGACCATCCGATTTCCCCGCCGCGCCGTCCTGTTGGGCGGGCTGGCAGCGTTTCTGTCCGGGTGTGCCAGCAAGTTCCGCAGCTATGGCGGACCCGAGGTGACCCGTGTTCGGCTTTACAAGGGACAGCGCTTGCTTGTTCTCGACGGAGCCGATCGCGTATTGCAAACCTATCCGGTCGGGCTGGGTTTCGCTCCTGAGGGTCACAAGCAATTCGAGGGAGACGGCCGGACCCCGGAGGGCACCTACATTGTCGATAAGCGCAACCCTGAAAGTACGTATCATCTTTCAGTTGGCATCTCTTATCCGAACGAGGCCGACATCGCCTTTGCCGAAGCGCAGGGCCTTTCCCCCGGCGGCGACATCTTCATCCATGGTGGCCCACGCCCCGGCATCGACCCGACAAATGTCCGCGACTGGACAGCTGGCTGCATCGCGGTCACGGATCGGGAGATCGAAGACATCTATGCAATGGTGAAGGACGGGACACCTATCCACATCTTTGCATGACGGTCTTTCTCATGCGGCGGTAGTGAGCCGTCGCATTGGCGCCATTGCCCAGCTCCACGAAGCCAAGATGAGCGCCAACAGCATCCAGTCCCCGAAGCTCGCGTAGAGTGTCGGCGGTCGCGCGGAGGGCAGGCTAGCGTCGATGATGCCCGTTTCGCCGGTATCGAGCCGCGCAACGATCTCTCCGCTCGCGTCGATGACCGCAGAGATGCCCGTATTCGCGGCTCGGATGACTGGAAGGCCTTCCTCTACGGCGCGCGTACGTGCGGAAGCCAGATGCTGCTCGGGTCCGATGCTGGTGCCAAACCAGGCATCGTTTGTCGCGTTGAAAATCCAGTCCGGCCGGAACAGGTCGTCGACCACATGCCCTGGGAAGATGATCTCATAGCAGATCGCCACGGCGACCAGCGGCACACCCGGAAGCGCAAGCGTTCTCGGGCCCGGTCCGGGCGTAAAATCGCCCAGGCCCGCCGTGAGCCGCTCGATGGGCAACCAGCCACGGAATGGCACATATTCGCCGAAGGGTACGAGATGGTGTTTCGCGTATCCGGTCAGGATTCTGCCGGTCGCGCCAAAAGCCTGGACCGTGTTGAAATATCGGGTGCCATCGTCGCTCGGTACACGGTCCGGCACCCCGGTGAGCAGCACGCTGCCTTCCGTTAGCGCAGCGGCAATGCGGGCCTGCGCCTCCGTATCCTCATCGAGGAAACCCGGAAAGGCGGTTTCCGGCCAGAGAAGAACGTCGAAATCGCCGCGCCGGGTTGAAAGCTCAAGATAGCGCGCGAATGTCGCCTCGCGATTCTCGGGCGCCCATTTCTCCTCTTGTGGAATGTTGCCTTGGACAATGCGCAGGTCGACAGTGGGTGGCTGTTGTGCATCCGACTGGAGGCGAAGCGTGCCGACAGCCCACATCGTCGCGATGCCGGCCAGCGCCATGAGCGAAACGGTCAATCGTTGCCGCCCGGACACCATGACAGCCGCGCCGGGGAGTACCGCAACGAACACGGTGAGAAAGCTTAACCCATAGCTTCCGACCCAGGCGGCGGGCTGGCGAAGAGCGGCGTAATCGACCAGAGCGTAGCTGGCGAGGTTCCACGGAAATCCTGTCAAAACGTGACCTCGCAACCACTCGGCAGCGGTCCAGGAGGTCGCGAACAGGAGGCAAGCCAAGAGACTACCCAGGGCTCCGCGCCGCGCGATTTCGGCGAAAAGCGCGGCGGCAATGGCCGGGAAAATCGCGAGACCTGCGGACAATCCCGCGACGGCCGGGATCGCCATCGCCCCGAACCGCTCGGCCTCGACGTAGAAACTCTCTGCAATCCACGAAATCCCGAAACCGAACTGGCCGAGACCAAACGCCCAGCCGACGAGGAAAGCGCGCCCGAAGGAGAGATCGCGAAGCCCGACAAACAACGCGGAATAGGCAACGGGAACGAGCAGGAGAATCGAAAGAGGCGGGAAAGTCAGAACGGTCAGCGCCCCGGCGGCGAAACCAAGCGTCATCCGCGAAAGAAAACGGTGGCGCAGAGCGATGCGGTTTAGAATTTCCGGCTTCACGACTTGATCGAACGCCGCGCGCTGATCCATGGCGCGGCGAGCAAGAGCCCCACGCCACTGACGACAAATACGTCGGCCAAGTTGAAGGCAGGCCAATGTGTTGTGCCAATGTAGAAATCGAGAAAGTCTGTTACAGCCCGATACCGCACACGATCGATGACATTGCCCAGGGCTCCGCCAATGATCGCGCCATAGGCAAGTGTTTCGACCGCATTTTCGGCGCGAAACAGCATAACCCCTAGCCAAACACAGATGGCAAGAGCGAGAGCGATTAGGCTCCACCACGGACTGCCGCCCAGCATCCCGAAAGTCACGCCGTCATTACGATAAAAGACGAGGTTGAATCCCGGAAACACGGAAATCCCAGCGCTAATAGTGACGGCATTCGCAACGACAATGGCTTTGGTGATCTGATCGATCGCGAACGCAGCAAGCGCTGCAAATATGCCGATCATCGGAGATACTTTGTATGATGACATTGCCTCATCCCAACCAGACATCGAGAAACAGCATTAGAACGAGCCCGACAGCGAGACCGAGCGTTGCCCTGTTCTGATGGCCGCTGCGATGGGTTTCGGGGATGATTTCGTGGCTGATGACGTAGAGCATTGCGCCCGCGGCAAAGGCCAGTCCCCATGGCAGCAGCGGTTCCGACAGTGTGATGATCCCGGCCCCGAGCAGGCCGCCAATCGGCTCGACCATGCCCGTCAGCGCCGCAATGCCCCAGGCGCGCAGCTTCGGATATCCCTCGCCCAGCAGAGATACAGCGACGGCCAATCCTTCGGGCGCATTCTGAAGCCCGATGCCGATGGCGAGCGGTAGGCCGCCTTCCATACCTCCGGATCCGAAGCCGACCCCCACGGCAAGGCCTTCGGGGAAGTTGTGGATCGTGATCGCAATGATGAACAACCAGACCCGCCGCAAAGACGCCGCTTCCGGCCCTTCGCGTCCCGTCTTGAAGTGCTCGTGCGGCAGCTTTTCGTTCATCAGGGCGACAGCCCCCATGCCCAGAAGAATCGAAACGCATACGATGGCCGCAGGCATCGCGCCGTTCTCGAACATCGGTTCTGCCGCATCCAATGCCGGGATGATCAGCGAAAAGAAAGAAGCGGCGAGCATCACACCGGCAGCGAAGCCGAGCGACAGATCGCGTGTGGCCCGAGACGGGATGCGCCCGAACAGCACGGGAACTGCTCCGACTGCTGTGAGCGATCCGGCGGCAAGACTTCCGAGAAAGCCGAGCACTATCGGAGACAGATTTTCCATGGGCGGGCCAGATTATCCTTCGGCGTAGCTCGAAAAGACTTCCGTCGACCCGTCCTTGCGGATGAGGAAGACATCATAGGCCTCGCGGTCGTCTTCTGGCCCCATGCCGGGCGAGCCATAGGGCATCCCCGGAACAGCGAGGCCGACGGCGTCCGGGCGCTCCTCGAGAATGCGGCGGATGTCAGCGGCTGGGACATGGCCTTCGATCACGTAGCCATCAATGAGCGCGGTGTGGCAGGAGACCATGCGCTGCGGCACGCCGTTGTCGAGCTTGAAGCGAACCAGCAACCCACCGAACATGTTCTCGCCCGTCGGCGCAAACCCGTTTTCTTCGAGATGGTTCATCCACGAGAGGCAGCAGCCGCAACCGTTCGTCTTGCGGACGTCGATCGCCGTTGCCTCTGCGAGGGCCTGTGCCGCCGGGAACAGGGCGAGCGTGATGGCAAGAGCTTGGGTCATACGTTTCATGGGTCAGAGCCTTTCGGTTGTCGTTTTGGCAATCTCGCTGCCGAGGTTTTCATTCAGAAGCGCCCGCGCCTCGGCCAGACGCGAGAGCGCGGCGGCATCATCCGCATCGCTCTCGGCCGCTTCGGCGAGCCGGTCGTCAGAGAGCGGGTCAGTCGGGCGCCCATCCACGAGCACCTCATAGTGCAGGTTCGGACCTGTCGCCGTGCCAGTCGCGCCGACGCGGCCGATCACGTCTCCCGCCGCAACGCGTTGGCCTTGTGCCAAGTCTTCCGGCACGGCGCTCAGATGCGCGTAGCGCGTCATGGTGTCGGAGCCGTGCAAGATTTCGACCACGCGACCATATCCGCCGCGCCAGCCGATGAAATTGACCCGCCCCGGTGCCGTCGCTTGAACCGGTGTCCCACGTGCCGCTGCAAAATCGACGCCGGTGTGCATCCGGACGTTGCCAAAGACCGGATGCGTGCGGCGCCCGAACACCGAGCTGAGGCGCGCACCCTCGACCGGCTGTGCGAAGACGCGCAGCACCTCGCCATCGACGTAGATCGTCGCCTGACCGCTGCCGTCGTCAGGCCATACGATCTCGTAGAGCGAACCGCCGATCTCCAGTGCGGCGAAGGCGAGTTCGGGCTGTCCGATCCTGTCCTCGCCGACCCGCGCCTCACGCCAGAGAAGCCTTAGTGTTTCGCCGCCGGCCATCTCGCGGCGGAAATCCACGGTCCCACCCAGCATCTGCGCAAGGTCCACGGAAAAACGGGCGGGTATGCCGGCTTCGTCGAGTGCCGCGAAGATCGAGCTGTCGATCATGGCTTCGCCGGCAAGGGTTACGATTTCCGGATCCGGAGCCACGACCTGCGTGGACATCTGCTCGCCGAAAACCACCTCGATCCGAACCCCGTCCTCGACGGCGAGTGAGACGGTGCGGGGGCTGCCGTCCACGGTCGAAGCGACAGTGACCGAGTGCCCCGGCCGCAGCCGTCGCAGATCGTATTCCGCACCAAGCGCGAGGGCAACTTCGGCTCTGTCAGGTGCCGCAAGACCGGCCTCTGACAGCAAGAAATCGAGCGTTTCGCCCGGAGCAATGTCGCGCGACCACGTCGACAGGGGTGGCTCGATCGCTTGCACCGGCCTGTCGGCAACAGCGACCTGCAGAAGGGGCAGCGGGCTGAGATTGTGTGCATCGTCTGCCCATGCCGCCGCGGGCAGCGTCACGGGAATGTCAACGTTCTGGGGGACTTCAGGACGTTGTGGCATCCAGCTACTTGCCTGGGCAAGTTCCGGCGGCACGGGTTCTTTCGACATGAAATCAGAGATGGCGATAGCCGCTCCCGAAACCGTCCCCGCAATTGCGACACAAGCCGCCAAAGTTCTGAGCCTCATGTCGCCCCCTCCATTTCTTTTTCCAGCGCGCGGCGGATCTTCGGCACCGCGAACTCTCTGGGTTCGTGATAGTCGATCATGGTGACGAACCGCCCAGAGGCTGCGAACAGGAAGACGCTCGCGGTGTGGTTCATCGTGTAATCGCCGCTCTCCGTCGGCACCCGCTCGTAGGTGGCACGGAAGCCGTCCGCGACGCGCGCTATCTGCTCCTCGGGCCCCGTCCAGCCGCGGATCGCCGGATGGAAGTAGCCGACATATTCGGCCATCGTTTCGACAGTGTCGCGCTCGGGATCGACCGTGATGAAAGCCACGTTCATCTCGTGGGCCTCGTCTCCCAGATCGTCGAGCCATCCCGAAATGTCAGAGAGCGTGGTCGGGCAGACATCGGGGCAGTAGGTGAAGCCGAAGAACGCCATCGTCGGGCGGCCGATCAGGGTTTCTGGCCCGACCGCGTTGCCCTCATGATCCGTCAGACGGAAATCCATCTCGGTCAGAGCCACAGGCCGCTGCCCGACAGGTTCGGGTCCACCGGGTCCATCGACCTGCCACCAACCGACGAAGAGCATCAGGGCGACCGCCCCGACACCAGCCGCGCCGTACCCCAGGATCGCTCGTCGCCGCATCAGTCCTCTGGCCCCCGCGCGGCGATTCCGAGGATCGGCACCTCGACCGTCATTTCGCCTCCGTCGTCGAAAAGCAGGGTCAGCGGAAAGGTGTCCCCTTCCGTCATCGGTTCTTGTAGCCGCATCAGCATTGCGTGCAGGCCCCCCGGTTCGAGCGCGACGCTCTCGCCCGGGGCGATCGCGATCTCCCCCGCCGGGCTCATGGAACTCACACCTTCGGCATTTGTCTTCGTCTCGTGAATTTCGGGCATCATCGCGAGCGGTGTTGTAAGACCGATCAGCGTCACAGGCTCGTCGCCAGTGTTGCGGATCTTCATGTAGGCGGCCCCGGGACGGTTCATCCCGATGGAGGCGCGGGACCACGCGTTCTCGACGACAACATCCTCGGGTCCGGCCAGCGCGGGCACCGAGAGCCCTCCAAGGGTCAAAAGCGCGGCCAGTGTGCTGGTCAAAATATACTTTTTCATCGTTCTGATCCTGCCTTTTCCATTCAGCTTTGCGCGGCAGCGACTTCGGCAGCCACCAGACGACGCAATTCTGCCTCTCCGAATGGATCGAGCGGCTTGCCGTTCACGAAGAATGTGGGCGTCTGGCGAATTCCCACGGTCTCGACGTCGGCACGATCCTGATTCAGGATCGCCACGACATCGGGCGCCAGCATTTGCGTGCGCGCGGCCTCGGCATCGAGTCCGGCCGTGGTGGCGATCTGAAGGATCAGGCCAGGCGCCGGGGCACCGTGCGAAGCCCATCTCGGCTGTTCCCGCAGAACGGCCTCAAGCACCGGCACGTAAACGTCCTGCATGCGCGCCGCCTCGAGCACGCGGATCGCTTCCTCGGATGCCGCGCCGTGGAAGGGCGTGTAGCGGATCACGACGCGGACAGCATCCCCATGCTCGGCCATGATGTCCTTCACGATGGGATGAAAGGCGCGACAGGCCTCGCAGGCCGGATCGAAGAATTCGACGATCGTGACGGGCGCCTCCGCAGGTCCGAGGATGGGCGAGTAGGGGCGGATCATCGCCTCAGCAAGTTCCGGAGCAACAGGCTCCGCTTCGGCCACCGGGCCGGGGCGGGTTGCAAACCAGGTGGCTCCGCCGAAACCGGCGACGCCGAGGGCGAGAACGGACAGGATCAGGCCGCGTCGGTTCATGTTCGTGTGTCCTTCAATGAAAGGGCCGACAGCGCCCCGATCAGCGCGAAGGCGGCGAGCGCCATCAGCGGGATAGGGATGCCGAAGACCAGTTGGTTGTCATCGGTGCAAGAGGGGCCGGTGGCCGTGCAGGGCTGGATGCGTTCGGGAACAAGACCGACGTACAGCCCCATGTGCCACAGGGCGATTGCGCCGCCGCCAAGCGCCAATGCGATGCCGTAGCGCCCCACGCGGCCGTCCCGCCACCAAAGGCCGAGCCCGAGGACAATGGCCAAGGGGAACATGAAGGCGCGCTGGAACCAGCATAGCACACAGGGCGTCTGCCCCAGCACCTCGCCGATGAAAAGCACGGCAAGCGAGGCGACGAGCGCGATGATCCACGCCAGCCCGAGGGCTGTTTCTCCGGACATACGGATCATGTCGGTCAGATCCTCTCTTCCAGATCGGCGAGGATCTCTTCGGCGGAGGTGCCGTAGGGCCACGAGTCGGCGAAGCCCGCGTCGGGATCGAAGAGGAACAGATGCGACGTGTGGCCCATCGTGTAACCATCCGGCGCCGCAGCCTCTTCGACGCGTTCGAAGAAGATCGGAAAGGTCTCGGATGTAGCGGCGATCTGTTCCGGCGTGCCGGTCAGCCCGATGATGCCCGCATCGAACAGCGGGACGTATTCGGCGAGTGCTGCGGGCGTGTCTCGTTCAGGGTCGATTGTTATGAAAATCGGCTGGACCTTGGCGGCATCGTCGCCCAGACTGTCCATCACCGCCGCGACCTCGGATAGGGTCGTCGGGCAGACGTCGGGGCAGTTGGTAAAGCCGAAAAAAACCAGCATCCAGCGCCCCGCAAAGTCCTCCTCGGTTCGAACCATACCCTGGTGGTCCGTCAGTTCGAACTCAGCGAAAAAAGGCGGTTCGGCGTCGGTTCGGGCGCTATCGGCACGATAATCGGACCATAGCAAAAGCCATACGAAGGCAAGCGCTGCCACGCCTGCCAAAACCCAAAGAAACTTCTGTGCCGATGTAAGGGACAATCCTGTTCGCCTGATTTTGATTCTTATTGCCTGTGCGGATACATCCTCTAGCTGCTAGAGGTTCAAGCACGAAATCATGGTATAGCTTGAACTCACGCGTCTGTGAATCCGACACTTGTTTATTCCGACGGCAAAACCTACACAAACTGTATCTTTTTCATGGAGGCGAAAATGCTCACGATCGGTACTCTGTCAAAGAAGACTGGCACAAAAGTGCAGACCATCCGGTACTACGAACAGATCGGACTCATGCCCGAACCTGGCAGGACCGAAGGCGGACAGAGGCGCTACGACAATGCACAGCTCGACCGACTGTCCTTCATCCGCCATTCGCGGCAACTCGGTTTTTCGCTCGATGCGATCCGCGAGCTGCTCGACCTCAGCGACCATCCCAACCGCCCCTGCGACGAGGCAGATGCCATCGCGCGTCGCCAGCTCAAACAGGTGGAGCAGCGCATGGACCGCCTGAAGGCGCTGCGCACGGAACTGAAACGCATGGTTCACGAATGCAGCGGCGGGCGGACGGGAGATTGCAAGGTGCTTGAGGTGTTGCGGGACCATTCGGAATGCTTGACCGAGCACGAGGAAATCGGGGCCTGAAGGAATTCAGCCAACATTCCGGCTGGAACGCAGATCAGCCGCAGAAGTTAATGTGTCCTACAACACAAGCTGGAACCACAAAATGGCCGCTAGACAAGATTCAATGGAGAGACGGACGCTTTGGATCGTTCTGGCGCTCAATATCGGTTTGGCCGTGGCCTTTTTCGCAACAGGCGCCTTCGGCGACTCAAGTGCCCTGATCGCCAACGGGCTCGATAACCTTTCCGACAGCTTCGTCTACGCGATCAGCCTTTTCGCTTTGTCCCGATCCGACAAATGGAAACGCGGGGCGGCGAACATCTCCGGTGGGCTGCTGATCCTGTTCGCTGCAGGCATCCTCTACGATGCGTGGCGGCGCTATGTCGGCGGGTCGGATCCGCTCGGGACGATCATGATCACCATGGCCCTGATCGCCGCGGCGATCAACGCGGTCTGCGTCTGGTTGCTCGCCCGACTTCGCGAACCGGACGTCAACATCCGCGCGGCGAACACCTTCAGCTGGAACGACTTCGCCGCAAACCTCGGGATCGTCGTGGCTGGCGGTCTCGTCGCCTGGCTGGGAACGAACTGGCCGGACCTAGTCGTGGGTGTGGTCGTGGCCGGGATCGCGGCGTGGGGCGGTATCGACATCCTGCGCGATGCACACGGCGAACACCACAAAGCGGTTCACACGGACAAATAGTTGCGGGAGATTCTTTCTGAAAGAAAGGATTGAAGCTACAGTGACTATAGCAATTAGTCTTGTTCCAAGACGATTCGAGGAGCGACCCGTTGCAGATGACCGACCCCCTACTTGTACCCACCAAACTACTGGATTTTGATGCCGCGCCTCTTGCGCGTCTAATTGAGAACCGCAGCTGGCGCGGCTTATCCGAATACGATCGGATCGGAGCTGCCTATGATTTCGTTCGGAATGAAATCGCGTTCGGATACAATCGAGCTGACGACATCCCCGCATCCGAAGTGCTTTCCGACGGCTATGGGCAGTGCAATACCAAAGGCACGCTCTTGATGGCGCTGCTGCGTGGTGTCGGCATTCGTTGCCGGTTGCATGGGTTTACGATCCATAAAGGCTTGCAGCGCGGTGTTGTACCTGAGCTGGTGTATCCGCTTGCTCCGCAGGAAATTCTCCACTCATGGGTCGAGATCGAATTTCAAGGTGCCTGGATCAACCTTGAAGGCTTCATCCTGGATGACGCTTTCCTCAAAGTCCTGCAAACGTCTTTCTCGGACACGGACAGTCTCTGCGGTTATGGCGCGGGCACGGATTGCCTTGGCGCGCCTCCCGTCGCCTGGAACGGAGAAGATACCTACATTCAGAAAACCGGCATCGTGCAGGATTTCGGCGTGTTTGATACGCCGGACGCCTTCTATTTGTCCCATGAGCAATCCTTTGGATGGCTGCGTGGTGCCTTATACCGTCATATCATACGCCACTGGATGAATGCGCGCGTACGTGGTTTCCGCAGCGGCCGCCTGAAGACTGACCGACGCGCGACACACGCGCATGAGGAGCCTGCCAATGCCACATGACCACGGGCACGCGCATATCGATCCGGATTCTGGCGATCGGCGGGTTGCCATCGCGATCTGGGCGAACGGGCTTCTTACCGTTGCGCAAATCGTCGGGGGCATATTGTCGGGCAGCCTGGCACTGATCGCCGATGCGCTGCACAACTTTTCCGATATGGCCTCGCTTGTCATTGCCTTTGCCGCACGCAAGATCGCGCGCCGCCCAGCCGATGAGCGTATGACCTTCGGCTATGGTCGGGTCGAAATCGTCGCGGCCCTGATCAACTACACCACCCTCATCGTGATCGGCTTCTATCTGATCTACGAAGGTGGCATGCGCATGATTGATCCACCCGAAGTCATGGGGTGGACCGTCGTCATTCTCGGTGGAATCGCGCTTGTGGTCGACACGCTGACCGCAATGCTGACCTATTCGATGCAGAAGGGGAGCGTGAACATCCGTGCGCTTTTTCTCCACAACCTTTCGGATGCGTTGGCTTCAGTGGCCGTCATAGTCGGCGGGACGCTCATTATACTCTATGAAATGCGTTGGGTTGATCCGGCCATCACCATCGGCATCGCGCTCTACATCCTGTATTTGTCCTTCACCGAAATAGGGGGCCCAATTCGAACCCTGATGCTTGGAAGCCCGCCGGATGTGGATGGAAACGACGTGGTCAGAGCGATCCAGTGTGTCGATGGCGTTGTGGACGTGCATCATGTCCACCTGTGGCAAATGCAGGAGCACGCTGCGGCATTGGACTGCCATATTGTCGTCGAACGCGACCGGATGAGTGAGGCCGACAAAATTAAAGAAAACGTCAAATCAGTGCTGCATGAACGTTTTTCAATTGAGCATTCCACGCTTGAGTTTGAAGCGAGCGACAATGCGCATAAAGAGGCACAGGTGTTCGGACACCGCTCATGACGGTGGTTCAAAGCATCTAATGGTCATTGGCCTCCTGTCCGGTCTGGTATTGATTAGCGCGCTTCTTTGCCCAATCTTCCACCCATCTAGGCACATTTGGTCTCCGAACAGCGAAAGATCAGTCATTCCAAACTTCACATGGGGACTCACATTGGCCGTGTTTGGAGCGATGATCGCTTCGGGCAACAGGCGCGCACCCGTCAACCGCAACCTCGCTTGGATGGAAGCCAGAGCCCCACTTCGCGAAATATCCGGGCAAAGAATAATTCGGATGTGGTGCGACGCAATCCATGGTGATCGGAAGGCGTCTGAATATGGTCTGGTTTCACACGGCGCGACTACGTCAAAAAGTTCATATTATTCAGCCTAGCGTCAGCACCATGTTGTCGGACAAGGCCAGGGGTGGAATGTGTAGGTTCTCCGGCGCAGGCCCTTTGCGAATACGACCCGCGGTATCGTAGTGCGACCCGTGGCAGGGACAGAACCACCCTCCAAAATCGCCCGCGCCATCGCCAAGCGGGACACATCCCAAATGCGTGCAGACACCGATCATCACCAGATAGGCGTCATGGCCCGGAATGGCCCGGTTCTCATCCTGCGCTGTGGCCTCGCCGGGAAGATTGGGATTGCGCGCATCGGTGTCCGGCAAGGTGGAGACCGCCTCTTCACGCGCCTGGGCCATCTCCGCTTGCGTCCGGTGGCGAATGAAGACGGGCTTTCCGCGCCAATTGACGGTCAGTTGGGTGCCTTCCGCGAGCCCGGAGATATCCACCGAGATCGTCGCCAGGGCGCGCACATCCGCCGATGGGTTCATTTGATTGATCAGCGGCCAGAGCGCCGCACCGGACGCGACCACGCCCGCGCCAGCAGTGGCATAATACAGGAAATCCCTGCGTTCAGTGTCGTCGGTGGCATCCATAGCACAGCGAGTGTGCAACCTTCCCGCCCCGGAACGTCAACGCGGGTTTTGTAATGTTTTGTCTGCAACCCGGGGGCTGGCGGAGGGAAACTGTGGCGGATCTTCAGCTCAATGGTGGGGCGGTTCGCCTTTTGCCACCATGAGGTGATGCTCCTGGTGATGCGCGCCGATGGTCATCAGCCCGAAGAACCCAAGACCCTGTATCTGGTCGGAATCGCCATCGACGAGGAGGGCAACACCATCCCCGAGATCCTCTGTCGTGACCTCCCAACCCGTCTCGGCAGCCAGGAACGGCGCATGGGCAGGCACCATGGCGCGAATGGCCTCGAGAACGCGCGGTGCTCCGCGGATTTCGAACCGGATACCGGCGGGCCGCACACTGCGGGTAACCTCGGCCTCCATCGTCACAAGCTCCATGTCCACCAGATGTCGCCTCAGGGCCGCGATATCGACATTTGCCCAATCGGTAGCGGGATCGGCGCGTAGGAGCGCCACGATCTCGGCCATGGCGGCAAAGGCAGATTGCCCGGTTTCCTGCGGACCCGGCATCGCATGCCCGGTCGCGGAATGGCTGTGCTGGGCCGCGACGGGTCCAGAAAATGACAGGGCAAGCAGGAGAGCAACAAGGCGCATGGGGGGATCCTTTTGAACGGCACGATACCCGTTTTTCGTAGCACGCAGGCCTGCTCTGGAATATGATTTCAATCATATGCTGCCAGAGCCCTACGACCTTCTCCCGACAACTGCGCGTCAGTCGCACACAATTGCGGCTGGCGACGTGCTCTTCCGACAGGGTGCAAGGACCCTGGGCCTCTATGTGCTGATAACCGGGCGTGTGCATCTCGAACGGGTTGGTCCGAATGGCGAGCGGCTCATCATTCACCGGGCGACATCCGGGACCAGCTTTGCCGAAGCCTCGGTCTTTTCGGAGCGCTATCATTGCGATGCCATCGTGATGGATGCAGGTGAGTTGGTCCGGATCGACAAGTCCGCGGTTCTCGCCGCCTTCGCGAACCCGGATTTTGCGCGGGCCTATGGACGCCATGCGGCCCAACAGGTTCAGGCGCACCGGCAGATCATGGGAATTGTCGGCATCCGACGCGCCGAGGATCGGGTGATGGCGGGGATCGTTGCGGGTCTTCTGGATGGCACCGTCGTCGACTTTGCCGCGCGCCTCCAGCTGACGCATGAGGCGACCTACCGTGCGCTGCGGGCGCTTGTCGAAGCGGGCCGGGTTACAAACCCGTCCCGTGGGACCTACCGATTGGCCTAGCTATGACTGGCAAAGACCGATGTCGCGCCATCAGGCCCGACAAGCAGCGTATCAAACGTATCGCCGGCACCGGGACCGCCCATGCCGGGGGAACTCATCGGCATACCCGGTACACTCAGCCCGCGCGCCGCCGGTTGCTCTGAAAGAAGCCGGGCGATGTCCTCAGCCGGCACATGGCCCTCAATGAAATAATCGCCCACCACGGCGGTGTGGCAACCGGCCAGTTCCGGCGCGATCCGGAGCCTGTCTTTCAGCGCATAGAGGGCGTCCTGATCGACATCCTGGGCCTCGACCAGAAATCCGGCTTGCCGGACATGATCGACCCAGGCCGTGCAGCATCCGCAGGTCGGGGTTTTGACAACCTTGATGATGGGCCCGGCATCAGCCATGGCCGGGAGCGCGATTGTGGCGGCAGCGCCGGTCAGCAGAAAGCTACGTCGTTTCATGTGTCGTTTCCTTTTGAATTGCGTTCGAGATTAGCATCCGGAGCGGCACTGTCGAGGTGATCGCGGTGCGCAGGTGGTTCATGAAGCTCTGCCTGCGGCCCCATCGATTGCGTGACGTCCAAATCGTCCGCGTGGCGCTCGTCGAGGCAGTCCGTTTCAAGCTGCAGGGTCACCATGTGAAACCGGTGATGCTTGGTAAGGTGCGTATAGGCGGTCTCAAGGATGCGCGCGGCATCGGCAGGTTCTGCATGGCGCAGATGGGCCGAGAAGGCGTGCTTGCCGCTGGTCAGGGTCCAGGCGTGGACATGGTGGACATCGAGAACGCCGTCCTGCGCGCGCAGATCAGCGGTCACGGCCGAGAGATCAGTTTCTTCCGGGGTCCCTTCCAACAGAATATGCACCGCCTCGCGGATAACTCCGATCGAGGCCCAGAGGAGCACGACCCCGAAGGCCATACCAAGGATCGGATCGATCGCCAGAAAGCCGGTGAACTCGATGACGAGCGCGGTCACGATGATCAACAGGCTGCCGACGAAGGTCTGGATGATGTGCCAGAGGGCCCCGCGGGCATTCAGATCATCCTGGCTGGATTTCCACATCAGGCCGAGCGAGATCACCTCGGTGACCAAGCCACCGAAGGCCACCCAGAGCATCGGTCCCGTGGGCAGATGGATCGGATTTCCGAGCCGCATCGCCCCCATCCAGATCACCAGAAGCGCCATGCCGAGAAGAAAGCCGCCATTCACGAGCGCGCCAATGATCTCTGCGCGATACCACCCGTAACTGCGCGCCATATCCGCCGGGCGGCGCGCGATCCGCTGCGCAATGATGGCGACGAGCACGCCCCCGACGGCGGACAACGTGTGAAACGCATCTGACAGCACCGCGATCGAGCCGGTCCAGAGCCCGACGGCCAGTTCGATCACGAAGTAGATGCCGGTCAGCCAGGCAGATATGACCAGAGCTTTTCCCGACGACGGCATATGTCCCGCATGTGAATGAGTGGCCATGTCAGATCTCCTTTTTCGGCGTGCGGCGGTCACGCCATACCGCAAAGAGGACGGACGCGGCGGTAAATGCGCCAAGCGCCAGCGCCGTCCAGGTGGCGGTTTGCACGTCCCCATTCATGGCTTCGCTGCCGAGATGGGCGAGCAAGAAGCTGGCCGGAATGATCCCCGCGAGGGTCGCCAGGGCAAACCGCCAAAGGTGCAAGACGCTCAATCCTGCAGCGTAGCTGACCATGTCGAAGGACAGGAACGGCAGCAGTCGGCTTCCGAACACCAGAAACGTCAGTGTATTCTGTGACCCCAGAAGTCCACGCCCGATCGTCTCGCCGACATGGCGTTCCACGAAAGAGCGCCCCAGCCCGCGCGCGAGTAGAAACGCAGCAAGCGCGCCGATCTCCGCGCCGAGCACGACAAGCAGTGTTCCGTAGGTGTGACCATAGGCGGCCCCGGCAGCCAGCGCGATCGGCGCCGAGGGCAGGGGACTGGCCACGATCGCCAGCGTCATCAGCGCCACGACCAGAAGCGGACCAAGAAGACCAGCTGCCTCGATCCAAAGGCGCAGGTCGTCGCGCTCCGGCAGATCGGCATCGAGCCCCGCAAGGTCCGGACGCGCCAGGACGAGAAGCAAGAGCCCCAGAAGGACAAGAACAACGACACGCACCATGGCCTACCTCGTATAAAGCAGCACAAGAAAGGCTGCCGCCATCAGGTCAAAGACGACGCAAAACGGGATGTACCAGTGTGGGACCCGGGCAAGCCGGACCGCATTGTGATGGGCAAGATCCCACAGCGCATGGAGCGCGAGACCCAGAGGCAAGGCTGCCCAATGCCAAAGGAGACCCGCTACGGCCGCCGCACCAAAGACGAGAGCAACCGCCAGCTCAGACCAGAACACGGAGCGACGGCCATCGGCGGCACCGAACCCGATATAGGCCCCGCCGATCAGGGCCAGTGTGACCGCTGCCAAGGCAAGCGAGTCTGCCTGTTCCAGGAGGAGGTGGGCGGGCATTGTGACCACAAAAAGCGCAAATCCGATCCACGCGGGCGCCGCCATGGTCCGGTGCACTGATTGGGCGGGATGTTGCCCCGATATGTCTGGTCTTGCGCCTGTCATGCCGCGTCAGATGGGGCTTCCAGCAGCTGGAGGGTCAAGACATGTCAGGTCGATTGATACATATTGCGACAAACGAGGTGCGGGTCTTTCCCGAAAGAACAATCTATTCTGGGTGTTATGGAACTCAATCTATTGAATAGTAGGCCGATCAGCCAGACGTGCCGATGTGTGGGACCCGATCGCTGATGGCGGCATCGGCGCATATTCTGGTCGTCGATGATCATGCCGAGATCCGGCACTCCGTGACGCGCTACCTGGAGAAAAACGGGCTGCGCGCGACGGGAGCCAAAAGTGCGGGCGAGATGGATGCGCGATTGAGCGAGGACAAATTCGATCTGATCGTGCTCGATATCATGATGCCGGGAGAGGACGGGCTCGCGGCCTGTGCACGGTTGCGTCGGGAGCAGCAGCATACCCCGATTCTCATGCTGACGGCGCTCGGCGACGATGACGCTCGGATCAAGGGGCTCGACACCGGTGCAGATGACTACTTGGCCAAGCCCTTCAATCCGCGCGAGCTTCTGGCCCGGATCAATGCGATCCTGCGCCGTGCGGGGGACGGATATGCACCCCATGGCGGAACATTTGCGGGCAAGCGGGCCGTTTTTGCCGGGATCACATTCGATCACGACGCCAGCCATGTCATTTGCCCCGATGGCACGGTCAATACATTGACCACGGCCGAAGCAAAGCTGCTGACGGTCTTACTTGAGCGTCCTCGGGCGGTGATCGGCCGGGATGAGCTCCTGGAATTGAGCGCCGGCCGTGTTGCCGGACCATTTGACCGAACGATCGACAATCAGGTTTCGCGCCTGCGCCGGAAAATCGAACCCGATGTGCTTCGCCCCCGGATCATATCGACCGTGCGCAATGGTGGATATTGCCTGAACTGTGATGTGGAGGTCGAGGCCTGATGCGAATGGGGTTCCGCTCACAGATCGCCCTTTTGGTGGTGGTGGTTCTGTTCGTGGCGCAGGTCGTGGGTTTGTGGCTTTTCGTCGATGAACGGTCGCTGGCCGTGCAAGCGGCCATCGGCAGCGAGGCAGCCGGACGCGCGGCAAACGTCGCCCGTCTGATCGAGGAGGCACCGCCGACGTTGCATGAGGATATTGTGGCGGCGGCAAACTCGCCCCTTGTAC
>NZ_JBXWRY010000042.1:0-32256 GCF_059613135.1 Ruegeria sp. BHSB196 | reverse complement strand
ACGTACGACTTTCATGGTATGTCTCCTTCTCCCGATTTGACTTCCTAAGGGTCATCGCTCGAGGGCGGCGGGGTCCATACCATTGGCCCCGGTTTTGCAAGGGGTTTTTTACGGCATTGATCAAAGCAGGTTGCGGTCATTTGTCCGACCTTTGTGCGCGGTGCATGTGACCGCTGGCCTTGATGAAGTCCGCATGCCGGGTCCCAATCAGACGATCGAGCTCGGTAGCCCTGGCAGCACCCCGGGATGTCCCGGCAGCGGATCCGCCGCTTCTGAATTTCCGATGCGAACATCGGCCCGAACCGATGCCACCAATATCGGACGGCTTCATGGCTCACGTCGATGCCACGTTCGTGCAGCAGATCCTCAACGTTTCGCAGCGACAGCGGAAAGCGGACGTATAACATCACCGCCAGGCGGATGATCTCTCGACTGGTTTAAAAATACTTGAATGGATCGCGCTTTTTCATATCCGGACGCTACGGAACCGCCCTGCCCGTCTCAACCCGGTTTCCTTTGACAGCACCAGTCAGGTCCATCTGGACACACGAAGCCTATGCGGACTCTTTGCCGTATAGATGATCTAAAGCTTGGCCTCCGCTGATAGAGCCTTTCGCTCCGCTGGAGAAAGCTCAGGCAGTGAAGTCGTCACACCTTGGTTGAACGTCGTCCAGAACAACAGTGTCCCAATCGTCAGAACGCATGTGGCCCCGGCCAGCCTTGCGCCAATATCGAAACGACCCATCGCATCGGCACTGGATCCAAACCGACGTGCTGCCCAGCCTCTGCCCCACAAGGCGGCGACTCCGATGGCGGACATCGCAACCGCCATTCCCATCGAGATAGCCGCGACCATGGCAATTGCCGGCAAGACGAGATCGTTGGCGAGCCCGAACAGCATCACCAACAATGCACCGGTGCAGGGCACGATCCCGACGGCTGCAGCAATCCATCCGCTCCCCTTCTGCGCCAATGCAGCGCTGCACGCGGCACAGCCTGCATGGCCATGGGTGTGGACGTGTGCGTGCGGATGCGTGTGGCGTGTGTCTGCGCGGTCGTGCGCGTGATCGCCAATGCCCTCACGCACTGTTCTCTTGCCCGCGAGAAGTGCGGCAACAGACTGCCACAGCATGACCGAGCCAATTGCGCAGATCAGCGCATAGCTTCCCAACCGTATGGCACGATAATCCGAGGGAACGGCCCCTGTTGCTTTGCGAACCGAGAAGTCGAGCAGGAACACGACCAGGACTGCCGACAGAACGTGAAAGACCGCGATACGAACGCCCATCGACAGGCCGCGGGAGAGGCTGCCACCGCTCCCGACGAAATACGACACCACAACCGCCTTGCCATGGCCGGGCCCGAGCGTGTGCAACGCCCCATATGCGAACGAGATCAGCAGTGCCAAGCCAAGCGCACTCCACGAGCCATCCCGGCCGAACGCAGTCATGCTGTCGGTAAAGAGGTTACTGATCCAGATTTGCGCGCGTGCCGCCAACGGGATGTCATTCACGGAGGAGGCGACCACCTTTCCTGGGGGGCCAGCCTCGGCGGCGTCGACGAGCGCGTAGGAGACAGGAATATCCCGCTGTCCATCGACCAGAAAGAGGCGGTGATCGGCAGGTTCGGAGACCAATATGCCGGTCAGGCGAACGGCGTCAAAGTCCTGCTCGAGCGTCAGGCCATTCGGGTATGACACATGGACAATCTGGTTCGGCGGAGGTGCGGGCGTGTGGATGCAGGCACCGACCCACGGCACAAGCAGGAACTCGACAACGCGACCCTGTTCACTGGCAAGAGGCAACACGTACCCATCGATTGTGACCGACGTATTCAGAAGCTCTGACGCAACTTGAAATGCACTCTCTTCCCACTCCTCCACCACGACGTTTCCTGCGGCGAGAGGGTCGAACGCGTTGGCATGCGGCAGCACTGTTTGGGCATCGAGCAGCGGCTCATTCGAGGCCTGTCCGGCGTCAGCGGAGCCATTTGCGTCTTCCGCCAGCAATCCAGGAACCAGCGCATCCCATGTGATTGTCTCGGACGACTGCGCCTCAGACCTGTTCGACAACGCGATCGTGCAAAGCAGCAAGGAAAGAAACTGAAGTGAAAGCTTCCGGATGCGAATGCCATCGAGCACCTTGTGGTCCCCTTTCAATCTGATTGCGCGCCCGAGGCCGGCGGGCAGCGCCAACAGCCTGGAGAAGTGCCGAAATACCCCGCGCGCTCTGCCATGTGTGCAGCGATGGGTGCTTCTCGGGACCGAAGACCGACAGGCGTGCATGTCTTGATCGTCACCTCTCTGCGTCATCAGAAAAGAACCCGCGCGCGCAAGCCCACGAGAAGAATGTCGTCCTGGCTTGTGTCGAGGAGGGGATCGGAGATGTACTGGACAGAAGGCGTGATCTGCAGGCCAGGTGAAATCGAGAACCGATAGAACGCCTCGGCGGTAAACTGCGTGTCGTCAAAGCCCCTAGCTTCCGCCCAGTTCAGACCAAGCCCTGCGAGATCGGTGTTGCGCCCGTACCAGCCGATCCCCGTTGAAAGCGACCGTTCGTAGAGTGCAGCCGTTCCTTCTGACACGCCGTACCGGACGAAGGGCATCCATGTATTGTCGATGAACCAGGACGCAGACAGTGCAGCCCCCCGGTCCTCCTGCCTCCCGAGGGCCTCGCTGGCATCTGATTGCCAAAGCGTCAGGTGGATGTTGTCGAAATAGATGCGGTCCTTGCCGCTCGTGTAGCCGATCTCGAGACTCTTGAAGGTCTCACCCTTTGAGAAAACGTCGAGATCAGGTTCAGACGGGTCAGCGTTGGCGTCTGCGATGCTGGCTACAGCGTAAAGGTTTGGTCCTAAACGCACTCCGCCTGCAAGGCCGATGCCAGGGTTTGGGGCATTGATCGTCGGGTTGGTGTTGAAGGCGAGGTTTTGGAAAGCGGTATAGGGGCTGACGAGACCATAGACATCAAGGAAGTCGGTGACGTCGATCTGCCCAGCCTGAAGTGTGAACCGGCCCTCCGGATCCCGGTAGGTCCAGAACAGATTGGTCAGGATCGTACCGCTGTCATTGAATGCTGTTCCCGTGATCGACAGCGCACCGCTGTCGAAGCCGAAGAACTGGGGCGCAACGCTGCCATAGGCGTGCCGGTTCTCGACCTTGAACGTGAACGAGTGCCCGCCACCAGCATCGAGCGTCCCGAAAAACCGCGCGATGCCACTGGACGCGTCTCCCGCTCCCAGGTCGCTGTCCGACCACTGGCCGAGCGCGAGATAGTCGAAGCCAAGTTTCACACCCCGCTCGGCGAGTCCGTCCTTCCATGCATAGAAACCGGGCAGCGCATTGCGTGGAAAATCCGAGCGGAACTGAGGATCTGTCAGGCCATCTCCGGGCGTAAGGTCCGCGGCTGTCGAGGACGGGCCGGACAGACCGCCCTCCTGCGCAACCGCTGGCTGCGCGAGAGCCAATAGGGTGCTGCCAGACGAATGCGAACCAGTCTCTACAAGGGCAGGATCACTGCCACTTATTCGGCGCAGAGACTGCGCCACTCGGCAAGGGCGGCGGCACGGTTGAGCTTGAAATTTGGTCTGGAGTTGAGGCTGCGCTCCAAATTGAACAGGTTGTAAACCGAGGCATGGACGGATGCGAATTTCTGCAAACTTCGCAGTCGCCGAAAGCGCAACATCGCTCGCTCCCGTCGTCGAAATGGTAAGTGTGAATTCTCTGCGCGGTTATTCAACCAGCGCCCAGTTTCTTGGCGATGGCCAGCGCCAACTTCCTTCAGTGCAGCGCCATAGGATCTGAGCCTGTCGGTCACGATCACTTCCGGTCGGCCGTGCTTGCGCATTGCTTTTCTTAGGAATTTAAGAGCAGCCTTCTTGTCACGCGTCTTCGTGACATAGCTTTCCAGAACCTCGCCCTCGTGATCTACGGCTCGCCAAAGGTAATGGCGTTCGCCGTTGATCTTCACGAACATCTCGTCCAAATGCCAGCGCCAACGGCTCGATTGCAGACCCTCGACCCGGCGCCTCCGGATTTCGGAGGCAAACAGCGGTCCGAACCGGTGCCACCAGAACCGTACGGCTTCGTGGCTGACATCAATGCCGCGTTCGTGGAGAAGATCCTCGACGTTGCGCAACGAGAGCGGAAAACGAACGTACATCATGACCGCTAGGCGGATGATCTCGGGGCTGGTCTTGAAATAGCGAAACGGGGATCGTTTGGTCATGGCTGGACGCTACAAAACCGCCCTACCCTCCTCAAGCTGGTTTCCTCTGACACTTCCCCTTGGCCCATTCCACCCGGGTTCAGCCACGTGAAATCGTCGTTTCCTTCACGAAAGTCATTGAAGTCGCGTTCAAGAGCGGGTTCTGAAACGGAGTTTGCGGTATCGCATCCAGCACATGTTTTTTGGCGATGTTGCTTCCGTTGACGAAAAAAGACCGCGCACCTGAGGCGCGCGGCAAGTTCGGGGATCGTTCTTCCGGTTGCAGGCTCAGAGGTCCTCGCGCCCGATTTCGTCGCCATGGGCTTCGCCCGGCGTCATGCGGTCAAACCGGCCGCTGCCGAGATAGACCCAGCTCTTGCCCTCGGACGTGGCCAGAAAGTCCTCGGAATAGCCGCTTTCGATCTCGGCCTGCGGGTGCGCTTTCAGGACCGCTGTCTTCATCAACACCAGGTAAATGACCAGCCCGAGCGGGAAGCCGATGATGAAGGCGTATTGCGAGAACCAGGCTGCGATACCGCCGGCGACGAACCATGCGATGAGCCCAGCCGGGTTGAAACCGCCGGCATAGCGGAATTGACCATCCGACTGATAGAGCTCGGGCACGTTGATCCGGCGGCGGCGCAACAGGTAGTAGTCGGCCACCATGATGCCGCCGATCGCCGACAGGAAGGCGCCGTAGTAGCCAAGGAACACGAACAGATTATTCAGGATCTCCCACGGAAAGCACAGCGTGCCCACGACACCGGCCAGCACGACCGCCATCTTGTAGTTGATGACCCGCGGCGCGAGATTGATGAAGGTCAGCGCGGAAGGGATCAGGTTGGCCGAGTTGTTGGTGGACCACTGGGCCAGCACCACCAGCGCCAGCAACAGCACCAGCGACAGTCCCTGTCCTTCGCCCTGAATGACCTCGACCGGGTTCCAGTTGCCGGTGGCGATGAAGGACACCGCACCAAGACCGGCAATCAGTGCCTGCGTCACCGGCAAGGCCAGCAACTGTGCCAGAAAGACGTTGCGGTTGCGGCCGAGGAACCTGCGTGCGCCCGGCTCGGTCTTGACGAAGCGGGTCAGGTTCGGGATGTCGATGGCCAAGGTCGACCAGAAGCCCATATTGGCGATGAACAGCACCAGGAGCGTCATCTCGCCCGTTGCCTGGTAGGTCCAGATATTGATGCCCTGGGTCTGCGCCACGCCTTCCAGAGTGAAGTACATCCAGATCGAGATCGCGATGATGGCCGGTGCGGCCAGCGACGCCAACCGCTCGACCGACTTGATCCCCGAGGCGGTGTTGACGACCTGGACCAGCGCAAAGACCGCGTACCAGATGACCCAGTTGTCAAAGCCCAGAAAATACTGGCCGATGCCGTTCAGCGCCAGCGCACCCAGGTAGGTCTGGATACCGAACCACATCGCGGCCACGATCCCGCGGGAGATTGCCGGCAGATGGGTTCCATGGATGCCGAACGGTGCCCGCAGGTAGACCGCGAAAGACAGCCCGTGCTCGGTTCCGATATCGGCGGTCAGCACCATGAACGCGCCGATGGCGAGGTTCGCCAGCGCGATGGTCAGGATCACCGTGCCCAGCGGCACGCCGCCGCCGACACCCGCTGCACCCAGCGAATAGGTGGCGATGATGACCGCGATGCCCACCCAGATCCAGGCATAGCCCAGCATCCCGATGGGCCGTTGGCCCAGAAGGGTCGGCAGGATCGACTCCTCAATCAGTGAATTGCGCTCGCGTTCGGCGCTGCGTATCTGGTCTGTTACCGTCATTGTCCTTTTCCCTGTCGGTCAATTGTTGGAATTGCGCAGGGCGTTGCGGGTTTGCCGCCGCCCCGCGTGGTCGCTCATTCGGACCCGCGCATGCGTTGGCGAAGGCGGTTGGTGGCGTCGAGATCGACGGTCTCCTGATCGAGATCGAGCACGACGCCATAGGCCTCGCGGGCGTGCGCGGTCGAGTAGAAGCCGTCCAGCACATCCTCGAGCACCTTTTGCGCGGACCGGTTCAAGGGATCGCCGAAGCCGCCGCCGTTGGGGCTGTAATAGGCCATCACGTCATTGGCCTGCACTTCCAGACCCGAGAATTTCGAGTACATTTCGGTGACCTCGTCCGGGCTTGCCGCGTTGTAGAGCAGGCATTTGCCAACCGTTCCGTCATGGCCGCCGAATATGCCCCACGGCGCTTCAGTATGACGTTCGCTTTCATGGGTGATGAAACCCGGGGTCAGCACCCGCTGCGCCTTGACCACGCCGATCCCACCCCGGAATTCTCCCGCCCCCGGCGGCGCGTCATCCCGCAACTCGTAGCGGTCGCAGATCATCGGAATGTGCATCGCCAGGTCTTCCAGCGGGTTGTTGCGGGTATTGGCCATCAGGTTGTCGATGCTGTCCGGCCCGTCCGAGCGTGGCCGTCCGCCATAGGCGCCTTCGTTGACCTCGAGGAAAACCCAGTAGTCGCCCGAAGGGCGCACCCCCGAATAGGCGGCGAAGGAGATCGAGGCGGAACTGCCGGCGATCACGGTCTCGGGCAGCACCGGGGCAAGCGCGCGGATGATCAGGTCGATCATCCGGTTGCACTGGGTGAACCGGGCCTCGGCCGAAGCCGGAGCTTTGGGGTTGAATATGGACCCGAGCGGAGCGGTCACCTTGATCGGCCGGAAAGAACCTTCGTTCGACGGCACCCGGCTGTCCGAAACCGCCGTGTCCAGCAGAAGCTTGCGGAACGCCGCATAGGCCGCAACCTTGGTCGAGCCTTCGAAGGGTACATTGTAAGCCGTGGGGGTCTGGTCCGCCGACCCGGTCAGATCGACCTCGACTTCGTCTCCGGTCACGCGCACCGTCACCTTGACTTTGAGCCGCTGGTCCCGGTTGCGACCGTCATCGTCCAGCCATCCTTCCGCCACGTAGTCCCCGTCCGGGATTTCCGAGATCCGCTGGCGCGTCATCTTCTCGGAATAGGCCATCAGCTGATTGGCCGCGCCAAAGACGACGTCCGCGCCGTACTTGTCCAGAAGCTCGACGAAACGCTTCGCTCCGAGACGCGCCGAGGCCACCTGCGCCTCGATATCGCTGACCAGTTGCTGCGCGGCGCGGCTGTTGTTGCGGATGAAGTTCCACATCGCCGTGTTGGGCTTGCCCTTGCGGTAAAGCTTGACGCCCGCCAGCAGCATCCCCTCGGCATAGACATCCGGCACGTCGATGATCAGGCCAGGCGTCGCTGCGCCGATATCGACATGGTGCGCCGTGTTGCCGGCAAATCCGACCAGCTTGCCCTTGTGAAAGACCGGCACCACGATGGCCAGGTCGGGGGTGTGCGAGGCTCCGTAATAGGGGTGATTGTGAACCACCACGTCGCCCTCGAACCATTCGCCATCTTCCAGCGTTTCCTCAATGCCGCGCAGGTAACCAGGGATCGAGCCGATATGCATCGGCGTGGATTCGGATTCGCAAAGCGTATTGTAATCCGTGTCGAACAGCCCCGCGCCCAGATCCTGGCTTTCGCGGATGATCGAGGAAAAGGACATGCGGTAGAGCACATGGCCCATTTCCTCGGCGATGGTCTCGAACGAGCCGCGGATGACCTGGAGCGTAATCGGATCAACTTCGGTGGCGGCGACGGCTTTTGTCATGACATTCATGGTCTTGTCTCCCTGTCTCACACCGCGCCTACGGGGCGGATGCGGGTGTTGCCATGGGCCAGCGTTTCGGCAGCGTAACCCGGCGGAACCAGCGTCGTAGAGTTGTGCTGGATCAGGATGGCCGGGCCGTTCACCACGTCGCCCGAGTAGAGCTTGCCGCGGTCGTAACGGGGGGTTTCCAGCGTCTGGCCATCATCGAAGGTTGTGGTGCGCACAAACATCAATGCACGGTCTGGGCTTGATCCATCGGTCTGCTGTACTTGCGGGATTTCAATCTTGCGGGCCTTGGCCGAACCGATCGCGCGCAGCGTGATCAACTCGACCTCTGCATCGCGGTAGCTGTAGCCGTAATCGAGCTGATGCTGATCGTGGAAGCTGTCGGTGATCTGCCTGACATTGGCTAAGTTCACCTTTCCGTCCGGCATGGCCGCGCGCAACTCGAAGCCTTGCCCGTGATAACGGCATTCGGCGACCACCTCGACATGCTGCTCGGACCGGGCGATGCCGTCGGCATCAAGCTCAGCGGCCACCCGGCTCCGCAGTGCCGCAACCGCATCGTTGATGCGGGCAAACTCGGCTTCGCGGGCCGCGTTCAATTCGATGATGACGGCTTCGGTATGTTCATACTGAAGGTCTGTCTTGAGCAGACCCACCGCGGCGGTGATCCCCGGGGCCACCGGAACGATCACGTCCTTGGCGGACACCGCTTCAGCCAGCGCCACACCGTGCAGCGGCCCCGCGCCACCAAAGGGCATGATGGAAAACTCGCGCGGATCCACACCGCGGGCGACCGAGTTGGAGCGGATCGCCAGCGCCATGTTGGAATTGATGATCCTGATGATACCGAGGGCCGCCTCGGTCACGCTGAGGCCCAGCGGCTTTGCGATCTTCTCCTCGACCGCCTTGCGCGCCAATTCGGCGTCCAGTTGCAGATCTCCCCCCAGGGCCATGTCGGGATCAAGCCGGCCCAGCACGATCTGTGCGTCTGTGACCGTGGGTTCGGTGCCGCCGCGGCCATAACAGGCCGGGCCAGGCTCAGACCCGGCTGAGCGCGGGCCGACGTTGAACCCGCCCGCTTCGTCGATATAGGCAACCGAGCCGCCCCCGGCGCCGATGGTGACAAGGTCGATCATCGGGGTCAGGACCGGATGACCCGAAACGTAGGTGTCGCGCGGGTTCATGATCTTGATCTGATGGTCGGGGATCGTGCTGATATCGGCCGACGTGCCGCCTATATCCACGGTGATTACGTTGCCGGTCCCCACCATCTGCCCCTCTGAGGCGCCACCTATGACGCCGCCCGCCGGGCCGGACATGAGGATGCGTACGGGGCGTTTGGCGCAAGCCTCGACGGTCGAGACGCCGCCGTTGGACTGGATGATGCGCAGCTTTGAGCCGACGCCGGCCTCGCGCAACTTGGCTTCGAGATCGCGCAGGTAGAAGGCCGTCTTGGGGCCGACATAGGAGTTCATTGCCGCGGTGGAAAACCGCTCGTATTCGCGCATCACGTTGGCGACCTCGGACGATAGCGTAACATAGGCGCCAGGCATCTCTTCGAGGACGATTTCGCGGGCGCGGCGCTCATGCGCGTCGTTGAGAAAAGCGAACATGAAGCCGATCACCACAGAGTCGATGCCGCGTTTGCGGAACAGAGCGCAGGCTTGGCGTACTGCCTGCTCGTCCAGTGGCGTCTCGATCTGGCCGGTCGGCGGCAAAACACGTTCGGCCACGGCAATGCGGTTGCGGCGCTTGACCAGCGGCTGGCTCTGCCACGGCACGTCAAAATGCAGCGAGAAATTGTGTGGCCGCTTGTGCCGGCCGATATGCAGGATGTCGCGAAAGCCCTTGCTGGTGATCATCCCGCATTCCGAGCCGTTGTGCTCGATGGTGATGTTGGTCGCCGTGGTCGTGCCATGCACGATGGTCTCGACTTCGGAAGGGTCGATCCCGGCCATGCGGCAGATCCCCTGCACACCTTCGACCACACCGATGGACTGGTTCTTCAGGGTCGTGGGAACCTTGTGGTAATAGACCCCCGACTGTGTTTCGAGCACGAGGTCGGTATTCGTCCCACCCACGTCAACGCCAATTCTCGCCATCTTCTTCTCCCTTTCGTGTTTGACCGCCTGTTGTGCGCCGTATCGTTTGCCACGCATCCACCTACGGCGGAAAAGGCGCCGCGATGCCGCGGCGCCTTAGGCGTTTCTTATTCGGCAGCCGTCTGAACGGCGCTGAGCCCGTCAATGTAGCTCACGCACTCGTCGACCGATTTCACGTCTCCGAATTTCGCGTCGATATCGAACAGGTTCCAGGCGACAGCGCCCGGCACCCGGTCACCGATGCATTCGCGTACAGCGATCGGGCGGAACCCGTCCGCAATACCGTCACAGATCGTTTGGCGCACGCAGGCACAGGCGGTCACGCCCGTCACCAGGATCGTGTCCACGTTGTTGGCGCGCAGGATGCCGGCCAGTTCAGTGCCGTGGAAGGATGACGCGCGCTTTTTCAGCAGCGTGTATTCGCCCTCGACCGGCGCGATGCGGCTGTCGATCGCCCACAATTCCTTGTTGGCCAGATCCACGACATCGACCGGGATCTTGTCGTGCCACAAGCCCATGTCGGTGAACGGCGCGTTGCGATCCGTGATCTCGTAGGCGGTGGTCACGTGGATTACCGGCAGCTTCTGAGCGCGGAAGGCCTTGAGCAGTTTCTGCATGCCCGGAATGATCTCGTTGTCCATCTTCTCCTGGTCGCAGGTGAAGGGATTGCCCGGGCGGGTCCACGCATTGGCCAGATCGACGCTCACCAGGGCGGGGCGCTTGCCGAACCCGACCCGGCGCTGAAAGCCGCGCTCCTGGTACAACTTGGTTGATGCATCGAATGCAGCTTGCAGCATCCGGTCCAATTCTTTGTTGTCGATTGTGCTCATTTGTCCTCCAGATCCTCAGACAAAGGGGTTTCGGTTGATAATCAAGGATCGCAGGTCACGAACGCATGCCTGAAAATCCGATAGTCGAGATGCTGAACGATTTGAGCTCGACACGGAATTGACATTTTGGCAATTATTGTTGCACGTTGTGCATTAGTAAGATTTTGGCTTGAATCGAAGACAATTAGATGGGTGCTCTGCCAGAACTCGCGCTGCTGCAATCCTTTGTCACCGTGGCGCAGGAACTCAACTTCCGCCGCAGCGCCGAGCGTCTGGCGATCGACCAGTCCGCCTTGAGTCGACGCATTCAGAAACTGGAAGCATCGCTTGGCTATGCCCTGCTGGAGCGTACCACGCGCGAGGTCACACTTACGCAGGCGGGACGCACCTTCTATGACAGCGCCGCTCGGATTCTGGCCGATTGCGCGCAATCGGTGAGCGATGCTCGCAGCGTTGCGGAAGGGCGAACCGGACGCGTCAGGGTGGCATACATGGCATTTGCCGCAACCGAATTAATGCCGCAAGCGGTCGCCCGATTCAAAGTCAGGCACCCGACGATCGCGTTGGAACTACGCTACGTACGAACCCAGGGCCAGAAAATCGCGCTTGCCAACGACGAAATCGACGTAGGGTTCATGATCGGGCCATACGACAACAGCGAATGCCACAGCGTAATGCTGACATCCGATCCATTGTATGTCGTGACTCCCAAGGGGCATCCGCTCCTGCGCAAGACGCAGGTGGACGCTGACGACATCCAGGGTGAGGATCTCATTCTGGGCGACATGACCGAGTGGGGAGAGTACCGGTACCGACTGGACGACATGTTCAACAAGTCCGGCATTGCGCTCAATCCAAAGCTTGAGGCGTCAAACACCCTCGCCCTGATCGGCCTGGTGGCGGCGGGGCTGGGCATCACGATCTATCCCGAAAGCCTGATCGGCTTCCTGGGCCGTAGCGTCGAGGTGCGCCCGATCATGGGCAAAGCGTTCCGCAGCCAGACGATCTTGGTCTGGAAACGCAACAACCGGTCGCGCGCGTTGCTGAACTTTGTCGAGGTCGCAAAGCACCGCGGGCTGTCGAACTAACAGCGCAGCAGGGAATTCTGCCGCCGGATTCCCATAGCTGAGCAGGTCCAATTTCCGGCCGGACGCAGCGCCACCAGAGGCGCTACGCCTCGCTGGTGTCGCTTTGCCTCTGGGCTTAGCTGGACCGAAGCTGCGTGTGCATCCATGTCGCCGGCTGGAACGTATACCGCAGTTCGGACACATGCCGTTTGGTGCCAGCCTGCCAGACACAACCCACGAGCCAGACCCGGCTTGGTTAACCTCAACCACCAGCACCCTTTCGGACGGCACCCAATGCTTTTTCGAAACCACAACCCAATCCCCCAATTTGCAATATCTCAGGGTAGTTCTGCCATACAGATTGAGGATAACCCCTTTTAGGGAAAACGCGAAAGCAGAACATGAGCGCGTTTTCTAAAGTGATGGGGTTGGGGCCAATCCGCCCCAGTTCTGATCCATGCAACAGGGTCGGTTCAGCATTCCGGCAAGTTGACAGCAAGGCCTCCAAGGCTTGTCTCCTTGTATTTGGTGTTCATGTCTTCGCCGGTCTGGCGCATGGTCTCGATACAATTATCGAGCGGCATGAAATGCGTGCCATCACCTCGCAGAGCAAGGCTTGCGGCGCTGACGGCCTTGATGGCCCCCAAGCCGTTGCGTTCGATGCAGGGCACCTGTACCAGCCCGGCGGCGGGATCACAGGTCATACCAAGGTGATGCTCGAGCGCGATTTCGGCGGCGTTCTCGATCTGCTCGTTGGTGCCGCCCAACGCGGCGCACAAGCCCGCCGCGGCCATTGCCGATGCGCTGCCGACTTCGGCCTGACAGCCACATTCCGCGCCCGAGATCGACGCGCGGTGCTTGATGAGGCCACCAATGGCAGAAGCGGTCAGAAGTAGTGTCTCGACGCCATCTTCCGTCGCACCGATGCAATGGTCCCGATAATAGCGGATGACCGAAGGTACGACACCCGCCGCGCCATTTGTGGGCGACGTGACCACGCGTCCGCCCGCTGCGTTCTCTTCGTTGACCGCCATCGCATAGACCGACAACCAGTCGTTGGAGACATGCGGTTGGCTGAGGTTGTTGCCGCGCTCGACCAAGAGCTGTTCGTGGATCGCCTTGGCGCGTCTTTTGACGCTCAGACCACCGGGCAGCACGCCCTCCATGCGAAGGCCGCGATCGACACAGGCGTTCATGACCTCATAGATCTGCCTGATTTGCTTCGACAGCTCGCGCGGATGGATGTTCTGGTGTGCGCATTCATTGGCGCGCTTCATCTCGGCGATGCTCTTGTCCGAAGCCCTGCCCATCTCAAGCATCTCTGCGGCCGATCCGAAGGGATATGTATAGCCCATCGCTTCCTTCTCGTCGTGCAGCGTCTGTGTCTTGGCGGTCTTTTCCGCCTCCAGTTCGGCTTCGGTCACGACAAAGCCGCCGCCAACCGAATAGTAGGTCTGCGTCATGTAAGGATTGCCGCGTTTGTCAAAGGCCCGGAGTACCAGTCCGTTGGCATGGCCAGGCAAGGGCGGGCCATAGTCGAATACAAGATCACTTTCGGGATCGAATTCGAGCGTGCCAAGCCCAGGTGGGCTGATACGTTTTGTGCGGCGGACCTCGGCTTCAAGCTCTTCAGCTCCATCCGGGTCGAGCGTTGCAGGAACATAGCCGATCAACCCGAGGATAACTGCACGGTCCGTTGCGTGGCCTTTGCCTGTAAACGCAAGAGAGCCATGCAGGGATGCCCCAAGACGGGTCAGGGTGCCTGCCCCCGGAATTTTCTCGGCCCCTCCGCGCAGATCATCGAGAAACCGCGCGGCTGCGGTCATCGGCCCCATCGTATGCGAAGACGACGGGCCGACACCGATCTTGAAGATGTCGAAAACCGACAGGAACATGGATCACACACCGTCGGCGTAGATCGGGTGCGCCTTGCAAAGGGCTTGCACCTCTTCCAGCACCGCGGCCTCAACGGCTGCATCGCCATCAGCGTTTGCCGACAACGCGTCAATCACCCGCAAGACCAATTCACCCACTTTGCGGAACTCCGCCTCGCCAAAGCCGCGGGTTGTGCCCGCAGATGTGCCAAGGCGCACACCGGAGGTCACAAAGGGCTTCTCGGGATCGAACGGAATGGCGTTCTTGTTGCAGGTCAGGCCTGCGCGTTCCAGCGCGGCTTCCGCCGCCTTGCCTGTCACACCTTTGGGGCGCAGATCGACAAGGACCATATGGCAATCGGTACCGCCCGAGACGACGCCCAGGCCCCCTTCAACGAGAATCTCTGACAGCGCCCGTGCATTGGCGATCACATCCTTTGCGTATTGCTTGAACGAAGGCTCGAGCGCCTCGCCGAAGGCGACGGCCTTGGCGGCGATGACATGCATCAGCGGTCCACCCTGGTTGCCGGGGAATACCGCCGAGTTGAACTTCTTGGCCAATGTCTCGTCATTGGTCAGGATGATGCCACCGCGCGGGCCGCGCAATGTCTTGTGGGTCGTCGATGTCACGACATGGGCGTGTGGCACCGGATCGGGGTATTCGCCCGCCGCGATAAGCCCTGCGTAATGCGCCATGTCGACCATCAGATAGGCGCCCACTTCGTCGGCGATGTCGCGGAAGGCTGCGAAATCCATGTGGCGCGGATAGGCGGAGGCGCCGGCAACGATCAGCTTGGGCTTGGTCTCGAGCGCGACCTTGCGCACGTTGTCCATGTCGATCAACAGATCCTCTTTGGAAACTTCGTAGCTGACCACGTCGAACCACTTGCCCGACATCGTAACCGGCGATCCATGCGTCAAGTGTCCTCCATGCGCGAGGTTCAGACCCATGATCCGATCGCCCGGTTTCAGCAAAGCCAGGAACACCGCCTGGTTGGCTTGTGCACCGGAATGCGGCTGCACGTTGGCAAAACCCGCGCCGAACAACTCCTTGAGACGGTCGATGGCAATCTCCTCAACGGTGTCTACGTGCTCACACCCCCCGTAATAACGGCGGCCCGGATAGCCTTCGGCATACTTGTTGGTGAGAACGGATCCCTGCGCCAGAAGCACATCGCGGCTGACGATGTTTTCGGATGCAATCAATTCGATCTGGTTTTGCTGGCGGTCGAGTTCGTGGCTGACGGCATCCGCAATGGCCGTATCAGAGATGCTGGCGGATTTGACGGTATCGAGCATGGAAAGCCTCCTTTCAGGCGTGACAGAGGGATCGCGCCCCGAACGGAGCGCGTCAAAGTTCTGGTTTGGGTAAGGCCTAGAGGCCTATTGCAAGTTCACGGGTGGCAATGTCCAACAATCCGCGAACATGAGGGAAATACGACCGCCAGACTTCAAGGCGGAACGCGTCTTCCCCATCACGTATCAGCGTGACCTGAGCATAATCGAATATGGTGCGTTTCGCTCCACCGATAGGGATGCGGGAGAGATCCAGCGGGCATGCAACCGACAGCAAATCAAGCGCCGCCGGGCCAGTGATGCCGATTGCCAGCTCTCGGTCAGAAATCACCACGAGGCTGTGGGGCGTTTTCGCACGTGCCTTGTCAAAGGCCGCAACAATCGCTTGCTGGTCCGCCTCAGACGCGTGCAGCAACCATTCGTCCGGCCCGATGCAATAGGCAGCGCGATCCGCTTTCTGCGCGCCTTGTCCGATCTTGGTCGGCAAGGTCACACCGAAAGCTTTTGAGGCAACCGACAGGTCAGCAGGCGCAATGCGCAGGTTGAAACGTGCCACCGGCGGCAGATTGGTTACAGAGACGGCATCGAAAGACGTTACGGGAGCATTCATGATCTCACCCTCCTTAATCGACCTTCAGGCGGTCGCCCGCCGGGTCATAAAACACGGTGCTCGTGACTTTCGCGGGTATCGGTGTCCCGTTCTCATCCGGCACATGGAGCGTTTGGTCCATCCGGTCGAAGCCGCCTTCGACAACCGCCATGGCGATTGAGCGGCCAAGCGCCTCTGACCAGTATGACGAGGTCACGTGTCCGATCATCTTCATGGGCTTGGCCTGCATTGGGTCGTCGACGATCTGCGCGCCTTCGATCAGCACTTTCTTGGGATCATCCGTGAGAAGCCCGACCAGCTGCTTGCGGTTTGGCGCCACGATGTCGGGCCGATCGAGAGAGCGTTTGCCGACGAAGTCGGGCTTCTTCTTGCCGATGGCCCAGCCGATGCCGGCATCGTGCGGCGTGACCGTGCCATCGGTGTCCTGGCCGACGATGATAAAGCCCTTCTCGGCCCGCAGCACGTGCATGGTTTCGGTGCCATAGGGGCAGATGTCGTATTTCTGACCCTCTTCCCAGAGCTTCTCCCAAAGTGCCTTGCCATGGCGGGCGGGCACGTTGATTTCAAAGCCCAACTCACCGGTGAAACTGATCCGGAAGAGCCGCGACGGGAAGCCCGCAACGGTGCATTCGCGCACGGACATATGCGGGAAAGCTTCGTCGGACAAATCGACACCTTCGACGAACGGCGCCAGCACCTTGCGGGCATTTGGACCATTCAGCGCGATGGTCGCCCATTCCTCGGTTGTGGAGGTCAGCCAGACTTTCAGGTCGGGCCATTCCGTCTGAAGGTAATCCTCCATCATGTTCAGAACCCGCGGCGCCCCGCCGGTGGTGGTGGTGACGTGGAACAGGTCGTCGCGCATCCGTCCGATGACACCATCGTCACGGATGAACCCGTCTTCACCGAGGAGAAGGCCATAGCGCGCACGACCCACACCCAGCTTGGTCCAGGGGTTGGTGTACATACGGTTCATGAACTCGGTTGCATCGGGGCCAGAGACCTCGATCTTGCCAAGCGTCGAGGCATCGAAGATGCCAAGACTTTCGCGTGTCGCCTTGCATTCGCGCGCCACGGCCTTGTGCATGTCTTCGCCCGCCTTGGGGAAGTACCACGCCCGCCGCCAAAGCGCGACTGGCTCGAACTCCGCGCCGTGTTCCTCGGCCCAGCTGTCGATGGGAGTCTTGCGCGTCACCTCAAAGTGCTCGCCTTTGTGGTAGCCCGCAAACGCGCCAAAGGTTGTCGGCGTATAGGGCGGACGGAAGGTGGTCAGCCCCACTTTTGGAGCCTCTTTTCCAAGCGCGTCCGCCGCGATGGTCAGACCGTTCATATTGCTAAGCTTGCCCTGATCGGTTGCCATACCATTGGTGGTGTAGCGCTTGACGTGCTCGATGGATCGCATGCCCTCGCGTACAGCGAGGCGCAAGTCCTTGGCGGTGACATCGTTCTGGAAGTCGACAAACGCTTTCGCTTTGCCAGGGTTACGATCCGTGGGCAGTTCCTTTTGCGTGATGCCCGTGCCTGTGCGGTCGTCTGCAACCTCAAAGTTCGCAGGTCCTGCTTTGCCACCAAGTGACTTGACCGCATCCGTCCCAGCCTTGGTGCCATCTTCGAGCGCTGCTGCAATCCCCCACAGCCCGCGACCCGCGCCCGCGATATGCACATCTTCGGTCTTGTGACCGGGCAGGTAGACCTTGGCATCCTCATCCCAATGCAGCGAGCCCTTGGTATGCGAGAAGAGATGTAGCGAGGGCGTCCAACCACCGCAGACCAATACCGCATCGCAGGAGAGCATGCGGGCTGACCCGACCTTGCCGTGTTTGACGGGGTTGACCCGCAACCCGTTGACCCGCAGCCGACCCTTGGTTCCCGTTGCTGTATACCCCAGTAGCGTTTCGATCCCGCGCGACATCGCTTTGTGAACCAAATCTGCTGGAACTTCCGGACGGGTATCCACAATTGCGACGACTTTCGCCCCTGCATCCGCCATATCGAATGCGCTGTGCCACGCACTGTCATGGCTGGTTAAGATAACAGGTTTTTTGCCGACCAGCACGCCAAAGCGGTTGAGGAAGGTCTGGGCTGCCCCCGCCATCATGACGCCGGGCACGTCGTTGCCGTCAAAGACCATCGGACGTTCGATAGCGCCCTGCGCCAACACGACCTCCTTGGCACGCACCCGCCACATCCGTTCACGCGGGGCACCCTCTGGCACATCGCCCATGTGATCGGTCAGTTTCTGCACCATCCCGATCATGTTCTGATGATAATAACCCATGGCCGTGGTGCGCGTCATGCGGGTGACGTTTGGCAGGCTGTCCAACTCAGCAAGGGCACCGGCCAGCCAGTCCCAGGCTGGTTGCCCGTCGATGGAGACGGACGGTTCTGACAGAAGCGTGCCGCCCATTTCAGAGTTCTCATCGACGATCACCACCTTCGATCCGGCGCGCCCTGCGGTCAGGGCCGCCGCGATGCCCGAGGGTCCAGAGCCTACGACCAGCACATCGCAGTGAATGTAGCGGCTGGCATAGATGTCGGGGTCGACCTCGCTCGGGGCTTTGCCCAGACCGGCGGCTTTGCGGATAAGGGGTTCATAAACACTGTCCCAGAAGCTGCGCGGCCACATGAAGGTCTTATAATAAAACCCTGCCGAGAACAGCATATAGAGACGGTCGTTGATCGCTCCCAGATCGAATTTGAGGCTTGGCCACTTGTTCTGGCTCTCGGTTATCAAGCCGGGATAGATTTCTTGCATCGTGGCGCGGGTGTTCGGCTCAAACCGTCCCTTGCCACGCGTCGTGCCGATCAGGGCGTTCGGCTCTTCCGAACTGGCCGTGACCACGCCACGCGGGCGGTGATACTTGAAGCCGCGCCCCATAAGATGCACGCCATTGGCCAACAACGCCGAGGCGACGGTGTCGCCCTCGAAGCCTTGGTAGGTCTTGTCGTCAAAGGTGAATTTCACGGGCTTGCTGCGGTTGACGCGGCCCCGGCCTTTTACACGAAACTCGGTCATTCTGCGGCCTCCAATTTGGTGATTTCAGGGCGGGGCGCGCCCGCCTTGTAGGTAGTCAAGAAGCGGTCACTTACCGTGTCGCGCAGCGCGTTGAAGAACCGCCCGCAGCCGTTGATGTGCCGCCAACGTTCGGCGTGCACACCCTTGACGTTTTTTCGAATAAACAGGAAATCGCGCCATTCCTCGTCAGTCAGAGCCGAGGGGTCTTTCGGACGGTCGATGTGGGCTTCACCGGCATAGGAAAATTCCAATTCGGGGAGCGTGTCGTCGCAATAGGGGCAATGGATCAAAAGCATGGGTCTATCTCCTTAGTGCGCAACGGCGGCAGCGGCGGCTTCGTCGATCAGTCGGCCGGTGGTGAAACGTTCGAGCGTGAACGGCGCGTTGATCGGATGCGGTTCGTCCTTGGCGACGGTCCAGGCCAGTGTATGTGCCGCACCCGGTGTCGCCTTGAACCCGCCCGTGCCCCAGCCGCAATTAACATAGAGGCCCTTGACCGGGGTCTTGCCGAGAATGGCCGAACGGTCCGGCGTCACGTCGACAATGCCGCCCCATTTGCGCAGCATGCGCATCCGGTTGAAGATCGGGAACACCTCGCAGATTGCAGCCACTGTGTGTTCAATCAGCGGCAGGCCACCGCGCTGCGAATAGCTGGTGTATTGGTCGGTGCCCGAGCCGATCACCAGCTCGCCCTTGTCGGATTGGCTGATATAAGCGTGCACGGTGTTGGACATCACGACACAAGGGAAAACCGGTTTGATCGGCTCGGACACAAGCGCCTGCAGCGGGTAGCTTTCAAGAGGCATCCGCACACCTGCGCTGTCCATGACAACCGACGTATGACCGGCAGCAGAGACCGCGACCTTCTTGGCCTTGATAAAGCCCTTGGCGGTATCAACACCCTCGACCGAGCCATCGGCCCCGCGCCGGATCGCGATGACCGGGCAGTTCTGGATGATATCCACGCCACGTTTCGCCGCAGCGCGTGCATAGCCCCAGGCGACCGCATCATGACGTGCTGTGCCTGCGCGCTTCTGCAACGCTGCGCCCATGACGGGGTAGCGCGCGTCAGGCGAGATGTTCAACGGCGGGCAGAATTCTTTTGCCTGCTTTGGAGTCAGCCACTGGTTATCCACGCCATTCAGACGGTTGGCGTGGATGTGACGCTGGAAGGATTGCACGTCATGCACGTTGTGCGCCAGCATCATCACGCCGCGCTTGGAATACATGACGTTGTAATTCAGCTCGGTCGACAGGTTTTCCCACAGGTCGAGCGCATGATCATACAGCTTCGCGCTTTCATCATAGAGGTAATTCGAGCGGATGATCGTCGTGTTGCGCCCGGTGTTGCCACCGCCAAGCCAACCCTTCTCGATCACCGCGACATTGGTGATGCCGTGTTCCTTGGCAAGGTAATACGCAGCGCCCAGACCATGCCCCCCCGCACCGACGATGATCACATCGTATTCGTCTTTGGGCTGTTTGTCGGGCCATTGCTCGGGCCAATTCTTGTGCCCGCTCAGCGCGTTCTTAAGCAGCGAAAAGCCGGAAAAATGGGTCATATCTGGAAGCCTCGAATCTAGTGGGAAGCGGTCTCTTTTGAAAATCTCACATCATTTAACTGGATCATTGTATTTTTGCGCCAAATGCATAGTATATTTGCGTCTGAACACACTTGTTGGAGAGGTCGAGATGGCCCCTAAACCCGTTTTGAAAGTTGGGTTCATCCTGGCACGGCAATTTACCTTGTCAGCTTTCGCAAATTTCGCCGACATTCTACGATTAGCGGCAGATGAAGGAGACCGTTCGCGCCCGATCCGATGTTCCTGGCGCGTTGTGTCTGCAACGATGAACCCGGTTGTTTCTAGTTGCGGGATACCTGTGCAGCCTGATGAACGCCTCGGTGACCCGGAGAAGTTCGACTATGTTGTCGTTGTCGGGGGATTGATTCCTGCAATCGAAGAGCTCAATGCGGACTACATTGCGTATCTTAGCCGCGCGGCCGAAGCCAACGTGCCGATTGTCGGCGTTTGCACTGGCGCGTTCATTCTTCACAAGGCGGGGTTGATGGAGGGGTATCGCTGTTGCGTCAGTTGGTTCCATCACAATGATTTCCTCGAGCAGTTCGAGGGCCTCATTCCGGTTTCTGATCAGATATTTGTCGTTGACCGCAATCGGCTGACTTGCTCAGGCGGTGCAAGCTCAGCCCACCTTGCGGCCTATCTGGTGGATCGGCACATCGGACAGGCGGCGGCGCGAAAAAGCTTGAACATCATGATCATCGAGGAAGCTAAGACCCCGGAAAATCCTCAGCCGGGTCTGCCAATAGGGTTTGTCACTTCGGACAAGTTGGTAAGAAAGGCTTTGCATCTGATCCGGCAGAACGTTGCCACGCCAATGACAGTCGATCAACTTGCAAAACGCCTAAGAGTCAGTCGCCGCATGCTCGAACGCCACTTCGGTGAGGCTTTGCGGATGTCACCAGCGGAAGTCGGCACTTCGGTTCGACTGAATGTGGCGCGCCATCTTCTGAGCGATACCGATCAGACCGTCACCCATATCGCCGCAGCCACGGGTTTTTGCGATGCATCGCATTTCAGCAAGGTATTCCGAACCCGTGAAGGCGATCCCCCCGAGATCTGGAGACAAAAAAATCGCGCAAATGACACGCGAAATCTGATGGCTTGACAGGGTACTGTGCGTCGAGCTCGACCTTGCGGCTTTTCATTCTTCTGCTGATCAAGCCGCTTTGACGGCTGAATTCGACATTGGCTACGCGGTCCAATATCGTCGTCGTGGGCGGGTGACCCACCCGCCCACGACGTACTTTCTTAGTTCGTTTCGCCCGTAACCGCGGATTTCTCTGCCTTGTGTTCGAGCGACAAGCAGCGAATGATGGCGATGCACATGAGCACCATGATCAATGAGAACGGCAAGGCTGCAATGATCGCCGCCGTCTGCAAAGTGCTCAGCGCAGCGCTGCCGCCTGCTACCAACAAGACCGCTGCCACGACTCCTTCGAACGTGCCCCAGATGACCCGATGACGATACATTGGGTGCTCATTGCCTTCACTGAGGATCGTCGCCACGACCAGCGTTCCAGAGTCCGAGGACGTCACAAAATAGGTGGTCACCAGGATTGTGCCGAGCACACCGGCCAGTATGCCGATCGCACCAACCTCCATGGCCTCGAAGGTTGCGAAAAGCGCCATGGAAACATTCGCACTCACGGCGTCGGATACGCCGCCTGGCCCAAAGAGCTCCGCCCAAAGTGCCGTGCCGCCATAGGCCACGATCCAGACGAAGGACAACAGTGAGGAAACTCCGACAACACCGAAAATGAACTCACGAACAGTCCGGCCCCGCGATACACGCGCAACAAACACACCGACAAAGGGGGCCCAGGACATCCACCAACCCCAATAAAAGGTGGTCCACCAGCCCTGCCACATATCGCTCCAACGGGTTCCTTCGGCGGGTACACTTTCGACATAGACGTTGAACTTGAACAGGTTCATCACATACGACAGCGTGGCATCCCCAAGACTGACCAGAAGATAACGCGTCGGGCCCCACGTGAAGAAGAAAACCAGAAGGATGATTGTCAACCACATGTTGACCTGCGACAACCACTTGATGCCCCGGTCCAGGCCCGAAAGAACCGAACACAACGCGACAGCGGTGATCGCGGCAATCAGGACAAGCTGGACCGTCTCCGAAATCGGAACATCCCAGATATGGTTCAGACCGGCGTTAATCTGCGTCACGCCCAGCCCGAGCGAGGTGGCGATGCCGAAAATGGTCGCGAAGACCGCAATCACGTCGATCGCAACACCGAGCGATCCTTCGACCCGATCACCAAACAGCGGGTAAAGCGTATAACGTATCCCAAGCGGTTTCTTCAGCCGGTAGCTGACAAGGCAAAGAGCAAGCGCGACGATGCAATAGATTGCCCAGGCGTTGAGACCCCAGTGGAAGAAGGAGACTTGGAGCGCCATATCCGCGGCCGCTTCGGTTCCTCTTTCGTCACCAAATGGCGTCCCGCCGGAATGATGAAACATCGGCTCAGCGATCGACCAGAAAATGATGCCGATGCCCTGCCCCGCGGCATAGAGCATGGCGAACCAAGTGAAGTAGCTGTATTTCGGTCGCTCATCCGCATCCCCAAGCCGCAGAGCACCATATTTGCTCACGGCAATCGCGATCAGGAAAACAAGAAAAATTCCTGCCAGAACGACGTACCACCAATTAAAGAAGAACGTCACGAACGTCCGGGCTGAGTCAATCCAGTCTGCCGAACTTGCAGGAAAAGCAAGTACCAGAAAAACAAAGAGCAACACGACGCCCGCCGAAATCAGGGAGGAATATGGGTTTACCCCGCGGAACACTCCAGATCGAATTTGCATGATAATCGCCCTCCATTGGTTGACGGCATTGTTTCCGCACGCGCTATTCTCCGCCGCGCGCCGGTGTCGTCCTTAATTCACTTGTTCTCTCCAGGCAGCACGTGGCAGCTGTCAGGTGCCCAATGCAAAATGACTTTTGAGCCAGCGTGCAGGTTGAGCAACGACAGTTCATCATGGCTTTTCTGAACCTTCAGTTCCCGGCCTTCTTCCGTCTCAAGAAAGACCATCGCCGTTCCGCCAATGAATTCCTCGCCCGCGACGCTGGCTTCGATGCCGGATTGACCGCTGCCAGGCAGGCTCAGCTGCATGTTCTCGGCGCTCACAATAAAGGTCACTTTGGTGCCTTCGTTGGCGCTCGGTAGTTCACCTTTTGACAAGATCGTCTCTCCGCCATCATAGGCGACCTGCCAGCCATCTGCACCGGCGGGGCCCTTCACCACTCCGTCGAATATGTTGGCCGAGCCCAGAAACTCAGCGACAAAACGATTGTATGGTTCGCGATAGATCTCTTCCGGAGTACCGATCTGTTCGATCTGCCCCCGGCTCATGATAACCACGCGATCGGCCATGGAAAACGCCTCGGACATCGAATGTGTCACGTAGACGAAGGTGATCCCCAGGTCCTTTTGCAGATTTGACAGGACCGCCTGCATCCGCACCTTGAGATGTGCATCCAGCGCGGACAGAGGTTCGTCCAACAACAGGATTTTGGGTTCTGTCACAAGCGCTCGAGCCAAAGCCACACGTTGCTTCTGGCCGCCGGACAACTGATTGATGTTGCGAGTCGCAAACTCCGTGATCTGCATCTTCTCGAGCCACTTTTCCGCGCGCTGGCGGCGTTCCTCTTTGCCAACACCCCGCATCTTTAGCGCGAACTCCACGTTTTCCTGAACTGTCAGAAACGGAAACAATGCCAAGGATTGCCAGACCATGGGTGTATCACGATCCCAGGTCGCTTTGCCGTTCACCTTTTCGCCGTCTAGGTAGATCGCGCCTTCGGTCGGGTCTTCCAATCCAGCCAGCATCCGCAGAGTCGTGGTCTTGCCACATCCGGATGATCCCATGATGGCCAGGAATTCGCCACGACCGATCTCGAAATCGGCCTTCTCAACTGCGGTGAAGTCACCGAACCGTTTGACGACGTTGTCGAACTTCACAATTGCTTCTGAATGCTGTTCCATTTGCGAATTTGCAGTCATTATTTCTTGTCCTCCGGGCTGCGCAGCAGAAGCTGGGCCAAAATGATCAGCGTCATTGAGCTGATGAAAGCGAGAGAGCCGATAGCGTTAATACGAGGGCTGACCTGACCTTGCAGGAAGCCAAGAATTTTCACCGGTAGCGTTTCATTCAGGCCCGACACGAACCAAGCGACCGCGAATTCGTCGAACGACACCGCCATCGTGATGAACAGTGCGGCAAAGATCGCCGGTTTGGCGAAGGGGATGATAACGTAGCGAAGCGTTTGCCACTGGTTGCCGCCCATGTTCCAAGAGGCCGCCTCCAGGTCGGGATCCATTTGGGACAACCGCAACCGGATGATCGCCATTGCAAACGGGCTGCACATCACCCCGTGGGCGATGATGACCGAGATGGTTGAACCCGACAAGTTCACGCGGCTCAAAAAAGCCAGCATAGCCAGGCCCATGATCACAACCGGAATCGTCGGAGGCAGAAGAGCGAGCGCGAGGTAGAGGGATTTACCGGTGAAGTTGTAACGGAAGTCCGTGTACGCGCCGCCAAAGCCCAGCAATGTCGCGATGACGGCGACCGTCAGACCCACAACAACTGTATTGGCAAAGCCCTGCCAGACCAGGGGATCTTCCCAGATCAAACGGTACCATTCGGTCGAGAATTCGCCCAACGGCAGCGACGGGAACCGGTCGGAGTTGAGTGAGAACACAAAGCTTCCGGCGATCGGGGCAAAGATGAACAGCAAGCAAAGTGCGATATGCAACTTCAACAAACCGTTGATGATGCGGTTTTCGTTCCCCATCTTATTTCCCCCGCTCTTTGTAGGCATAGGTGATCGCCGCGAACGCCGCAGTGAGCAACGTGACGATCATCATGATTGCGACGACTGCAGCACGCGGCCATTGCTGGCCGGATTTGGTAAAGTCAGTTATCATGATCGACAGCGTCGGAGGGTTGCCGCCACCCAGATAGAGCGGGCTTACGAAGTCACCGAAGCTGAGGATGAAGGCGAAAAGCGCCGCGATGACGAGGCCTACCTTGGCCGAAGGCACAATCACGGCGAAAACGGTCCGCAGCCTCCCGCAACGCAGGTTGTGCGCCGCTTCGATCAGGTCTCGGTTCACGAAGTTGAGGCTGAATGTCTGCAGCAGAATGACCAATGGCAGCGTCAGCGTGATCATGCCCACGATGACGCCGAAGGTATTGTTCAACATGAGGAATGGCCCAAGTCCCAGGTATCCCAATGCGGCGTTTACAATGCCCGCGTCTGACAGAAAGACCTGCAGCGAATAGACCCTTACGAGATAGCTGGTGAAAAACGGGATGATCAGGATGAAGATCATCCAACGCTTGGCTTTATCACTCATCTTGAATGAGATCGCATAAGACGCCGGAAATGCGATCGCGCTGGTGATCGCCGCCGCTGCGGTGGCAAGAACTATGGTGCGGAAATACGCGTCCCAGAACACGCCACGCGTCAGCACGCGCTCCCAGTTGCCGAAGTTCAGGTCCGGTTGCATCTGAAAGTTGCGCACCGTCCAGAAGCTGATCGCCAACAGAAACAGGAGCGGGAAAAGAAAGAACAACAACTGCCAGAGCAGCAGTGGCATTGACAAGATCAATGAAAAAAATGTGGGGCGCTTGGTCATATCAGATCCCGTTGCTCGGCGGCCGGACTGTTGTTGGGGCGCAAGTGTTGCATGCGCCCCAATTTGCTTGCGCTTTACGCGCCCTTGTAGTCGGACCAGAAGTCGTTCCAGTCTTCGAGGCTTTGCTGGATCGGAAGCTGGCGATACTGAATGAGACCCTCGCGGATCATGTCCATCGCATTGCGCTCGGTGAGAACCATATTTTGGCGCTTGGCTTCGGCAGCGTTTGTTTCATTCAATACGACCCAGCCTTTTTTGGAAGGCACCATTGCAGGATAGGCCGCCATGTCAGCGGATTTGGCCTGGCCTTCCGGCGAAGTAATCCACTGGATCCACTTCTTGGCCATCTCCTGTTTCTGCGAGCCCTTACCGATCGAGAAGCTCTCGGTCCATTGCAGACCGCCCTCTTTCGGGATGACGCTGCGCACCGGGCTGCCGTTCTTCTCAAGCGTGCCCGTGATCCAGTCACCGATCCCGGCGAAGGCCAGCATCTGGCCGTTGTCGAGCGATGAGAAGGTGCCACCATAGTCAAAGAACCCGCCGGCCTGACGACGCAGACCCATCGTGTGCTCCTTCACTTTCTCCCAAGCCGCCTCATCGATGTCGTAAGGCGATGGGTTGCCGACATGCAGGCTCATCTGGCCGAGGTTGGGCAGATGCCAGTCGAAATGGCCGAGCTTGCCGGTCACCCGTTCGTCCGCGAACAGATCGTAGCTGGACGCCTCTTCTTCCGAGAACGCATCGGTGTTATAGGCCACGCCCAGGAACCCGAAACGCGTGATGACGGAATAGAGTTTGTCGTCCTGCCAATGGCCGGGGAACTTCTGGAACTCGGGGAAGAAGTCGTCGAACGCGTAGTCAGCCGGATCGAGCTCTTCGATGTAGCCCGCGGCATTCAGCTGCTGCACATATTCGGCATCCGACAGGATCACGTCGAAGGTGCCGGGAGGCGACTGGGCGATCAGACCCAGCATATTGTCGCCGCCGGTGTAGTACTTCGGCACGAATTTGACGTTGTTGGCCTCTTCGAATTCGCCAACGATATCGGGCTCTGCGTGGCCGTACCAAGCAAGCATCGATAGTTCTGTCGTTTGCGCCGCCGCACGAATGGACAGGAAAGGCGTGGCCAGGGCCGCTGCGCCGGTCATCTTCAATAGGCTGCGACGGCTGGGCCGGATCAGATTGGTAGACATTTGGTTTCTCCTTGTTGGGATCATTTTTGGGACGGTATCGTCAGCTTGCATTCGCCTGAGCGGGGGTCTTGCCAAACTCGTTTTCGAGCGCCTCGACGATCCCTCTGGTGCAGACATCCAACAGGATATCGCCCTTCTCGGCGGTGGCTTCTTTTGGCGACGACAGGGTACCGCTAGCCGGCGTCCATTCCGGTTTGGCTGGATAGACGTCATAGGGTGGGAAGGTCGCCGGTGCGTGCTCCACCGCGTCCTGAAGTGACACCAGATCAGGATGCAGGCGCAACATGAGCGACGTCTCCAGAACACCGCCATGTTCGATATCCCATCCAAGGAAGCCGTTCGGGTACAGTTTCTCGATCGACGCCTGATCCACAAAGTCCCAATAGGACAGGACCACGACCTTGACGTCGTGAATATCGGCCCAGCCCAATTCACGCAGTGCGAGGTCAATCGCTTCTGTGATGAACCAGGAGTTCTCGAAATGGCCATTCACTATGCACAGGTTCCGAACGCCATGACGAACGAACTCCTTGACCACGTCCTTGAGCGCGTTCACGAGGCTTGCGCCATCCAGGCTGGTCGTACCGGGGAAGAAGTTTCCGCCGCCAGATTTCTGGTGCGATTTGTATCCATATGTGAAGGGTGGCGCGACGAGGGCACCGACTCTTTTGGCCGCGCGGCGGGCGAATTCGGTCGGCAAGAGCACATCGACATGCATCGGCATGTGATGCCCATGCTGTTCCATTGATCCAAGCGGGATCAAAACAGGCACATCGCCATTCTGCACCCTTTTTTGGTAGTCGGGCCAGGGCATTTCGGCGGCGAAAACGGTTGAATGTGGCATTGCACCCCCTGCATCTAAAGATCGTCAGACCCTAGGACAACTTGCGTTCTTCAAAAAATTCATAGTAACAATGCTTAAATAAGGATTGTTAATGATGCGCAAATTTACAAATCTGCAAACTGACCTGTTGCGGACCTTCGTGACCGTAGCCGACTTGCGTAACTACACCGAAACAGGGAATGTTCTCGGCCGGACTCAGCCGGCGATTTCGCTGCAGATCAAACGCCTTGAGGACGTCGCCGGCTGCAAACTCATCGAGCTCAAAGGCAAAAAGGTTGAGTTGACACCGGACGGGCAGACCCTTCTGAGCTACGCGCGAGAGATGTTGCGTCTCAATGATCGTGCGGTTGCCAACCTGCAGCAAGCGGCCTTCCTTGGTACACTCCGGATTGGACTTCCGGTGGACTACTCGATCGAGTTCTTCCAAAGCATCATTGCCAGATTTTCCCACGAAAATCCGGCGGTCTCATTAGACATCAGGTGTGACTTCAGTAATGAACTTCTATCGACCCTTCATGTTGACGATCTGGACATGACGATCGCCATAACGGATACGATGCCCGCTCCTCATGTCTCCATCTATTGGTCCGAACGCCCTGTCTGGGCCTGCGCGCGCGAATTTCAAATCGACCCGGACCAACCGCTCAGGATTATTGCGCATCCTGATGGCTGCTTCTACCGGAAACGCATGATCGACGCGCTGACTTCCGAAGGGCGAGATTGGCGCGTGTCGTTCGAAAGCCTTGGCGTCTCTGCCCTCCAAAAAGCTGTTCTGGACGGCATGGGCGTGACCGCGCTGACAAAAAAGACATTGATGCCCGGGATGCGGGTGCTCACTCCAAGTGACGGCTTCCCACAGCTCTCAAACATCCATATCGGACTGTTCTACAAGCACATAAAGATGTCGGACGCGGCACTCAAACTGATTGAACAGATCACGGAAGAGGTGTCGACTTTCCGCTTGCCGACGCGCGCTCGCGCCGGATGATGAATGTGCGACCAAGTGAATTTGCGATCTTTATGATAGGATGATTTCAATTAATTTTTGATTGCGACTCCACACTGCTACGCAGGTACGAACACTGTTAGCAGAAAGGGAATTCGACCATGGACGACATGCTCCACGTTATGGAATGGCACAACGGCGAGAAGGAGTTCTCTCCTTTCTCCGACGGCGAGATGGCACGCCGTCAGAACGAGTTGCGCGACTGGATGAGCAAGAACGACGTCGATGCGTCGCTCTTCACATCCTATCACTGCATCAACTACTACAGTGGCTGGCTCTACTGCTATTTTGGCCGCAAGTACGGCATGGTCATCGACCAGAAGAACGCCACTACCATCTCCGCCGGCATCGACGGCGGTCAACCGTTTCGCCGGAGCTTTGGCGGCAACATCACCTACACCGACTGGCGCCGCGACAATTTCTATCGCGCAATCCAGCAACTGACACCTGGCGCTAAGCGCATCGGTATCGAGTTTGACCACGTGTCGCTGGAATACCGTCAGTTGTTGCAGGACGCGCTGCCAGGCGTCGAATTTGTCGATGTCGGCCAACCGTCCATGTGGATGCGGACGATCAAATCGGCAGAAGAAATCAAGCTGATCAAGGAAGGCGCGCGTGTGGCCGATGTCGGCGGGGCCGCTGTCGCCGCTGCGGTCAAGGCCGGCGTTCCCGAGCACGAGGTTGCCATTGCCAGCACCAATGCGATGATTCGCGAGATTGCCAACTCATTCCCATTCGTCGAACTGATGGACACCTGGACCTGGTTTCAGTCCGGTATCAACACCGACGGCGCACACAACCCTGTGACAAACAAGAAAGTACAGTCGGGCGAGATTCTCAGCCTCAACACCTTCCCGATGATCTTTGGCTACTATACGGCGCTGGAACGCACGCTGTTCTGCGATCATGTGGATGATGCCAGTCTCGATATCTGGGAAAAGAACGTCAAGGTCCACGAGCGTGGTCTGGAGCTGATCAAGCCCGGTGCCCGCTGCATGGACATCGCGATCGAGCTGAACGAGATGTATCGCGAGTGGGATCTGCTGAAGTACCGCTCCTTCGGTTACGGCCACAGCTTCGGCGTTCTGAGCCACTACTATGGCCGGGAAGCCGGTGTCGAACTGCGTGAAGACATCGAAACAGAGTTGAAGCCCGGCATGGTTGTCTCGATGGAACCGATGGTCATGATCCCCGAGGGTCAGCCCGGCGCCGGCGGCTACCGCGAACATGACATCCTGGTCATCAATGATGACAACTCGGTGGAAAACATCACCGGGTTCCCATTTGGCCCAGAGCACAATGTCATCAAGAACTAAGGTTCGTGCCACTGCGGTAGCGAGCAATCTTGCCATGATCAGCGCCACTTTGGCGCTGGTCGTAGCGGTAACCCTTCTGTTCCGCGAAACACAGAAGCATGGCTACACGATGATTGTGCGTGGGTCTGGCGTTCCAATCGGCATTCAACAGAATGGCAGCGACTAGTCTGTGTTGCGCAAATTGGTTGGTGTTTCGGGTCATCGTCTATTGGCGCTGATCTTCAGACTTTATTGAAACCCTTGGGACTCAGATATGGTAAAGCGCGACCAAGCTCTACAAGAGTTTCTAGACGCGGCAAAACTTGCCTATTCTACCCGCGCGCATGATCCGCACTCTGTTAGCTCCCTAAGCCAGATTTTTGCGAACTTGAAAAACCCCGCACCACAACTGGAATCAGGCAGCGGCCGACTTCCGGTGTGCCACTATCTGGAGGGTATTGCGGCGTCCTCAGCCTCGGATGCCTCCGATCTTCAACAGTTGATGAAAAAATTCATTGGCATTGAACCGGCACTGGAGTGGCGTCGCCGTAAGGGAGACTGCACAGGTGCAAGCGAGAACTTTGAGGAAAACCATGCCAATGCGATGATTGTCGGTCCCGGCGGCCTTGAGCCGCGAGAAGACGTCTGGCTAGGAGTGTCGCTGGTTGGGCCGAACGTGAGGTATCCCGATCATAGGCACACACCCGAAGAAACCTACCTTGTCATCAGTCCAGGCGACTTTCGTCAGGGGCGCAAGAAGTGGCTCCGTGTGGAAAAGGGTGAAACTTACTACAATCCGCACAATATCGTGCACTCGATGCGTTCATCCAATCTGTCAATGGCGGCGCAAAATCCGGCCACGGGGCGGAGCAAAAGTCGGCCATTCTGGGCGTGACCGGTGCCATGGCAAACGTGCTCCCCATATAGCTGACGGTTGCCAAGGCACCTTGGTCCGCGAGGACCAAACCCGGTCTTGGTTCAGGAGTTCTGCCGGGCCTTGCTTTGAGCGAGGCGGTAGCTGTCGCCATTCATCTCCAGAATGCTGACATGGTGTGTCAGGCGGTCGAGCAAAGCCCCTGTGAGGCGCTCTGATCCAAAGGTTTCGGTCCATTCGTCAAACGGTAGATTCGAGGTGATCAGAATGGAGCCGCGCTCGTAACGTTGGGAGATCAGTTCGAACAGCAGCTCAGCGCCAGTCTTGCTGAGAGGGACGAAGCCGAGTTCGTCGATGATCAGCAGCTTCTGCTTCACCAGCTGCTTCTGAAGCCGCAGGAGTTGGCGCTCGTCGCGGGCTTCCATCAACTCGTGAACGATGGCGGCGGCGTTGGTGAAGCGGACGGCTATCCCCTTTTGACAAGCGGCCAGGCCGAGACCAAGCGCCACGTGGGTCTTGCCGGTGCCGCTTGGGCCAAGCGCAATCACGTTCTCGCAGCGGTCGATCCATTCGCAACGGGCGAGCTCCAGGACCTGCATCTTGTTGAGGCTCGGGATAGCAGTGAAGTCGAAGCCGTCGAGGCTCTTGACCGCCGGGAACCGCGCCGCCTTGATCCGGCGTTCGATCATGCGCCGTTCACGGTCGATGAGCTCCAGCTCGATCAGACGGGCGAGGAACTGGACATGGTCACGCCTTTCGGCAGCACAGAGCCGCGCCTGCTTGTCGTATTCCCGAAGGATGGTCGGCAGCTTCAGCTTTTTGAGCTGGTGGTTCAACAGGATCTGCGGCGCTTCCGTCATGACGCCTGGCCCGCCGCCGTCAGGCACATGTAGCTCGCAGGGGATGTCGTCGCGACCCTGGCTCGAGGCAGGTACGGATAGCCGTCCAGATCGAGCCTCGGTGGCCGTCGTTCGACCTGGCACAGCACTAGGTGTTTCACCGCATCGAAGCTGATCGCACCCATCCGCAGCGCGGTTCGCACCGCGGCGTGAACTTCCTCCATCTCGAAGGTCTCGAGCAGCCGGAGAACCTGCACATACTCGCGCCGACCAGCCTTCAAGAGACGCGCCTCCATCAGCCGT
>NZ_JBXWRY010000041.1:0-32676 GCF_059613135.1 Ruegeria sp. BHSB196 | reverse complement strand
CAACCTGCCGTAACTTCGTGACAATTTCCTCGGGCTTGTGTCGCTTATTTCCCATCGTGAATCCTCCGTTTTCTAAACATAGCGGCGGACCACTTCAGTGGGGGAGGATCACCCTCACTAAGGGGCAAGCAGCCTACATGGAATACCATCGAACCAATATCTTCCGCAGAGGCTAATGCTATACTTTTAAACTCAACAATTTCGGCAACATCCTTCCATCCTAACACTAAGCCCGTTTTTTTGGGTTCCGAACGAATAGCGCCTTTGGGAGCAACCATCATTTTCTGAAAAAACTCCAAGCTACCGAAGCGTTTTCACTCTCGAAATTTCTCCGGCACCGGAAGGCCGCTTAAATCATTGTTTTAAAACACATTTTATTCAACGGCATTTCGACGGAAAAACACCCGCCCCAGAGCGTGTCACGCAGCACCAACTAGCAACTTGTAAGTAACTGATTTTTAATCCGTTTACTCCGGTTTGCAAATCCGTGTACACTGGTTCGATTCCGGTACTCGCCTCCAATTCATCAGCCCCCAAGTGCCAAGACGCAACTACCTCGTTGCTTAGCTATGTTCGGCGCTAGAGCACCGCTCCCTTCTAACATGAACAGCATTTTGCATAGTGCCGTATGAACCGGACTTGTCAGTTCAGTTGCTCGGTCAGTCTGCTGTGATAGCGAAACGCGGACCGAAGACAGCCCGACTTAGTCACCCACAGCCACTTTCATGCGCGCATAATTGCAAAAACAGCGCTTTGCATATTCCAGTTTGCGAACCGTATCAGCTCTGTAACCAACAGCGACATCGCAATCCTCGCGCGCGGCGCCGGCCATTTGATACGCCGAACCATTTCGACCGGAGCCAGAGAGCCGTGAATAGGTCTGCGTTGCCTCTTGCAGGCGCGTTGCAAGATCTTGCTGAAGAGCGCCACCAACAGACTCAGTGGTCAATCCAACATCGCGCCAACTGCGGCAGGCACCCATGATGTCATCCAGAGAAACCGATACCCTGCGGTTGCGTAGCTCTGGTCCGGCGACACTTACCAACAGTTCATTTTTGCCACGGCTGGCCACAGTGCCAATTCGACTGGCTGGAACACCAGCAGCAATCAACGCATTTCGAACGGCTTCGGCCCGACGCAGGCCAAGGGATTGATTATACCCCGCCCCCCCGACTGCATCCGTATGTCCGATCAGAACTGTTTGCTTGTAGCTGCCGCTGGACTTCAACTGGAGCGCAATAGATTGGACCTGCTCCAGCGCTTCGCCACTTAACACACTAGAATCAAAACTAAAATTCACCTCCCCAAGTGCCTGAGACCAGGTCACTCCGGCCGAGAACAGAAAAATTACTGAGCTCACAACAGCAAGAAATCTCATGGTTTCAAAATCCATCTCAAGTAAGATAACGCTCAGAAAAGCCCACTCATCTTCGTCGTTTTGCCGTCAAATGGCAACTACGCACTCAAGGATAGTCTCCCCTCTTTGTTTCAGTGCTAGCTCTTTGTTTCAAAATCCGATAGTTTGGGCAGAAGATACCAATACTATTTTGAGGTGTATCGTGCGAATTTCATTGTTTTTTCACGGCGTTGTCGCCGGCCTTTCAATTTCGACTGCAGCTATGGCACTCAGCGTGTCTGATGCTATTACCTATGTGCTTGAAAGCAATCCGGACATTCAGGCTGCTGAGTTCAACAAACAGGCGGTTGAGTTCGAATTGGAACGCGCCCGCGCCTTTCGCGCCCCCAAGTTCTCGTTGGATGGTTGGACCGGGACCAGCCGTGACATCGGAGAAACGACCAATGGCACCGGTGGTTATATTCAGGGATACGAGCTTTCGGCCTCGATTTCGCAACGTTTGTTTGACGGGTATTGGACACGATCAGAAATCGAACGGCAGGCATATCGGGTCGATGCAGCCGCGTTGCGTGTTCTTGAAAGATCCGAGTTTCTCGCACTCGAGGCTGTGCGCGTTTTTGCCGACGTAAGACGAATGCGTGCGCAGGTGTCTTTGGCGCGTTCAAACATCGCCTATCACCGCACCGCAGTGTCTCGTCTGCAAAAGGCGTTTGACAATGGGGTCGTCGGCCCCAGCGATTTGCTGCAGGCAGAAGAGCGTCTGCTGGTAGCGCAGGATATTTTGCTCCAGTTCGAACTGGATCAAGCGGATACCGAGGCGATGTTCCTGGAGGTCGTAGGTATTGCCCCCCAGTCCCTGTCGCCTGTTCGATCCATAGCAGCCTCGGTACCTGGTTCACTGGATCTGGCGCTGGCAACGGCGCGGCGGCACAATCCAACCATCAAGTTCTCACAAGCTGATGTTGGCGCTGCCGACGCGATGGCGCGGCGTGCCAAACACAACCTGTTTCCCAGCCTGGATCTGGTATTGGAGGGACGGTACGGTGATGATCTCAACGGCATAGATGGTCGCGTCAATGATGTGTCTCTCGGCATACGGCTTACATACGAGCTACAGGGCGGTGCCCAACGGGCCCAGCGCGAGGAACAAGCACGGCGCGTCCACGAAAGCCGGGCACGGCTGTTGTCACAAACCCGGTTGGTTGAACGTGAAATGCGTCACAGCTGGAACTCTATGGTACAGATCCACCGCCGCGTAGGCCTATTGGAAAACCAGGTCTCAGAACTGCAAGAGCTACGTGACACTTACGAAAAAGAGTTCATTGTTGGCGCCCGTTCGCTTTTGGATGTTCTCAACACCCAGAACGCACTGGTGCGGGCACAGGCCGAACTGATCAATGCCCGTTCTCTAAGCGTTTACGTAGAATATCGCGTGCTGGCAGCGTCAGGTACGTTGTTGTCTTCGCTCGGCATTGAGCCCCCGGAAGATGCAAAACCCTATGCCCGTGACCAAGCCGGAGCGCCACCGGTTAGCTCTGCCGAACCCAATCAGCATTTTGACGCCAAGTCCTTTAGCAATTGGCGACGAAATGTATCAAAAAAAAAATAGGCCAAAGCCGGTATAGGAGACCGCTGCAATTTCCCTGACTGACGACACAGCGCCAGAATTTCGAAGCAAACTTGCGGTTTCGCCAAGCCGTCGGGTGGTACAGGCAGAGTCCTCTAAGGTCGCGGATTGGCAAATCGAAGACCGCCCTCTTGATCCTCTAGCTGCCTCGCTGGCAGAAGCCATGCGGCGCATGGGGCGGGATATTGACGAGAGCACCCTGCGTTCTGGGTTACCGCTGCCAACCGGCGGGAAGATGACCCCCGAATTGGCCATACGCGCGGCAGCAGGGCAAGAGTTCAGGGCCATGCTGACCCGTCAGGGCCGCCTGAAGGATTTGCCTGTTTCAGTCCTGCCTGCGGTTCTGTTCTTGTCAGGCCGCGACGCCTGTGTGCTGATTTCCCACTCTTCTACCGGTGACGTCGAGGTCTTGCGACCATCTCAGGGTCCTCTTCCTGTGACGCTGCCTGCAGATCAAATAGAGGCAGATTACTCGGGCCATGCGCTGGTTCTGCAGGGACCTTCCCAGACGGCACATGTTGGCGATGCCAGCGCCAATGTACCCAGACGCTGGTTCTGGGGTACTGTCTTTCGAAACTGGCCAGACTATATGCAGGTCATTCTTGCCTCGGCTGTTGTGAACGCGCTGGCGCTGGTCGTGCCGATGTTCACAATGAACGTGTATGATCGCGTGTTTCCGAATGCCGCCATCACAACGCTATGGTCGCTGGTCGCCGGCGTTGCAATAGCACTGCTACTGGATGCGGGACTAAAGGGGCTACGGGCTGGCATCGTGGATAAGGTGGGCCGACGTGTTGATCTGGTGGTTTCATCGCTTTTGTTTCAGCAGATCGCTGGGCTAAAGCTGGAAAATCTGGATCGTTCATCCGGCGCGCTCATGAATTCGCTCAAAGATTACGAGCAGGTCCGCGATTTCTTTGGCTCACAGACTGTGGCCTCGATGACCGATCTGGTTTTCAGCGTGCTGTTCGTAGCGGTGATTGCCTATATCGGCGGTCCTCTCGCCCTGCCCCCAGCAGTAGCCCTTTTGGTGACGCTCTGTGTGGGGATTGGAGTTTTGATCCCGCTGCGCCGCGCCAGTAACGATGCACGCCAGACCAGCGGTAACAAGAACGCGGTTGTCGTCGAAGCAGTAACAGATCTTGAAACGCTCAAGGCCGTTGCTGGTCAGGGGCGGATGCAGCACCGCTGGGAAACCCAGGTCGCGGCCAGTGCGACGGCCCAGGAACGCAGCCGTTGGCTTGCGACTTTTGCAACCACGGTGACATCGCTGCTGCAGCAGATGTCGTCGATCGGGATTGTCATTATCGGGGTCTACATGGCCCTGAACGGGCAGCTTACCATGGGGGCCGTGATTGCCTCGGTTATCCTGTCCGGGCGGGCCATGGCCCCGATGGCCGCTTTGTCCGGTCTGTTCCTACGAGGCAGCTATGCCCTGTCGACCCTGCGCAACCTTGACCAGCTGATGGCTCTTGGGTCTGATTCCAGCCGGACGAAACACAGGCTAAACGCCCAGATCCATGACGGCGAGATCAACTTAGACCAAGCCGGGCTTAGATACCCCGGCGCCGAGGTTGACGCGATGGAGGTGTCTGACCTTACGGTGCAGCCAAAAGAATGCATTGGCATTGTTGGCCCGGTTGGTGCGGGCAAAACGAGCTTGGTGCGGCTGCTGGCCGGATTGTATGAACCGACCTCGGGCATGGTGCGTCTGGATGGCATCAACATGAAACAGCTCAGCACGGCCCAATTGCGCAGCGCCGTGCAGCTGGTGCCACAAGAGGCGGTGCTGTTTTCCGGCTCACTGGCCGAAAACATTGCGTTTGGATTGTCCGATGCCCGCGATGTCGAAATCTTGCGAGCCGCCAAATTGGCCGGGGTAGACCAAATCGCGATGGCCCATCCCCAGGGCTATGGCATGCAGATCACAGAACGAGGGCGCAATCTGTCAGGCGGTCAGCGCCAGATGGTCGCCCTGGCGCGTGCCCTGCTGCAAAACCCCAAAGTACTGATACTGGATGAGCCCACCTCATCTATGGATCAGGCCAACGAAGCCAGGTTTGTAAAGCGCTTGTCCTATCTGCTTGCCCATCGGCCGATGACTTTGATTATTTCGACACACCGGAGAAGCCTGCTCAGCCTGACTACAAGATTGCTAGTGCTGGATCAGGGGAAAATCCTGCATGACGGCCCCAGAGATCAAGTTCTTACTGCATTGAAAACTCCCACAGAGGAGAAAGCCACTTGAGCCGACAGGATTGGGAGCTGCGGGATTTTGCCCAAGGCGCAGAGGCAGCCCGTCTTGGCAGCGCGCATCGCGCACTGACCTTTGCGCTGGTTCTGGTGATTACTTTGGCTGGTCTTGGCCTTGCATGGGCTGCCTGGGCAACATTGGAAGAGGTTGCACGCGCACAGGGCCGCGTTGTCCCTTCGGGACGCGCACGCACCGTCGAAAGCTTGGAAGGTGGTGTGGTGCGAGAAATCCATGTGGCCGAGGGTGACGAGGTGGTGCGTGGGGATGTTTTGGTCCGGATCGACGACACCTCGGCCTCGACCAATTTGGGCGAGCTGGTTGCACAGCACGAAGCCTTGTTGGTCCGCACATTGCGGCTTGAAACCGAAGCAGCAGGGATTGAAACACTCGACTTTTCTAGCTCAGCGGTTGCAGAAGACGCACCAATTGCGCTGCGGGAAAAAGCATTGTTCGATAACCGCCTGGCATCGTATATCGGGCAGCGGGCCGTGTTAGAGGCCCAGATAGACCAGGCGCGGCAAGAAGTCTCGAAGCTAGGGGCCGCAATGCTGCGGATCGACGAGAGCCTTGCCCTGTTAAGCGAGGAAATCGACCTCAAGACTGCATCAGGGGTGATCCCGCGCACCCAAATACTGCCGCTAGAGCGCGAACGTTCGGCCAAGCGGCAAGAACGTGACAATCAGGAAAGCCTGCAGGGGCAGGCACGTGCGGCGCTGCGCGAGTCTGAGGCGCGCTTGCGCGAGCTGGAACTCAAACGGCAGGCCGAAATCAGCGCCGAACGAGCCGAGACCCAGAGTAAGCTGGAAGTGATTGAGGAGACGATGAAACGGGCCACAAGTGCTGTGAACCGTGCCAGTCTGCGTGCGCCGGTAAACGGGCTGGTGACACAATTGAACGTCAATACAATTGATGAGGTGGTCAAACCCGGCGAAGAGGTTCTGCGCATTGTCCCGCTTGAAGACAGCTTGCAGGTAGAGGCTCGTGTCCGACCCGAAGACATTGCGTTCATTCGCCCAGGCCTGTCAGCCAAGGTCAAACTGACGTCGTTTGATTTTACAATCTACGGTGCGCTGGAGGGAGAAGTCACCCGTATCGGTGCCGATGCCAAGACCGATGAAGCAACAGGGGAAATCTATTTCCCGATTGTTGTGGAAACCGCAAGCACAGAGCTGCGCCGAGGTGACGAACGTCACGAAATACGCCCCGGCATGGTGGCCACCGTCGATATCCTGACGGGCGAGCGCACCGTTCTTGACTACATTCTTAAGCCACTGCGTAAAGCGCGTGCCGAGGCTCTTCGCGAACGCTGATCAGATGATCGCCGTGGCCTCTCCTGACGCCGCTTCAAAAATCACCTCGACCTGGGATGGAATGCCACCGCCGTCGGACACGCTCGCATATTGCGTACCACTAACCGACAGGTTTCCGAAGCCGTCAAAACTGATATCGGCTTGGGTTATGATACCCAGAGCTGTCAGGTCGATTTGATCGACGCCAAGCCCACCGGTTTCCTGATAGTCGGTGATCTGATCAATGCCTCCGGTTCCCAGAACAAAGATGTCATTTCCCCAGCCTCCGGTCAGGATGTCATTCCCCAAACCGCCATCCAGCACATCGGCGCCCAATCCGCCTTGTAGGGTGTCCTGCCCTTGTCCACCAACAGCCCAGTCCGCGCCGCTGCCAAGGTCGACAGAATATCCTGCACTTGAGGTTGACAGGTCAACAAAATCATTCCCTCCCAGCAGCGAAAAGCCCTCTATCTCGCTGTAGTCGCTGCCTGAAGCGTCATACACCACCGCATCGTTGCCTGCAGTTCCCTTGGCGATGTCCGATCCGCCAGGGGCGCCAGTCACGTCATCCATCAAATCATGGGTGCCGCCAGACGGCCCGATCACTGTGGACCCTGTTGCTTCCATTTGCAGCGTATCAATATCCAGATTTGCCGTGGTGGCCGTAGACAAGCCTCCACTGTCGACCACTTCATAGGACAGAACAGGTGTGCCGACATAGCCATCCGGCACGGTAATCTGCACCGAGTTTGCAGTCACGATGAGCGATACGTCTGGATCCGCTGTTGAAATGTTTTGAATTCCCAAAGGCAGGTCGGTGTCACTGGAGTTGGCCAAGAGTTCTGTAAACGTGACCGTAGACACCGGATCTGCGGTTGAGAATGTGACCGGCCCGGTCACATCTGGCGAACCATCTTCGACAACCGTTACCGAGAAAGCGACCGGCGTTTCTGCGCCGTGATTTGTCTCAGCTGTCACAGTTCCGGTGATATCCCCTGCAAAGCTGCCGGGGACGGTCAAGGTCAGGGCCGCAACAGTCGCCGCAAAACCTGCAGGGTCCATTGCCCCACGGGTTAGCGTCAGGGTTTGACGATCCGTCGACAACACCCCGGAACTGGCGCTGCTCCCTTCGGGTAGTGCGGCATCAAAACTGACCACAACCTGTTCTAGCCATTCATAGTCTTCGGCTGCCGAATGGGTCAGATCCGCATTGATCCCCATATCAATAACCACCGGGTTGCCGTCTTGCGTCCCACCTACCGGTGTTACGCTAACCGCCAGGTCAAGTTCACCATCGATATCAATCGTGAAACTGCCCCCATCGCTGCCGCCTTCGTTTGTAACTGCCGTTACAAAACCAGCAATCGAGGTCCCATTGGTGGCCGCATGAGCTGGGAATGTAATTTGTAAGGCAGCAAACTCGGCCTCGGTGCCGCTAAAGCTGAGTGTGCCGCCACTGGCAAAGACAAAACTGCCCCCATAGAACCCAAAGGTGCCAGCTGGGACACCGGTCAGCGTGTAGGTCACGGTGGCAATTTCGGAGCCGTCGACATCTGTAACGTCCACGGTCACATCATCAGATGGATGATACACCAACAAGGAATCTGCTTCAGTCAAAACCACCGAAGCATCGTTGATTGCAAAATCAAGATCCGGTGACACCGCGATGTCAAAATCCACCAATACGGCATCGGAATCTTCCGTATCGGTAAACAGGGGGGAGCTATCCGTAGTCGTGGCGACAACCGAAAATGAAACATCCCCTGCAAAATCCAGTGGAGGGACAAAAGTCACTGTGCCATCCGGCACAAACGGATTGGTTCCGCTACCACCTGCGTCAGCAACAGCTGGAATCTCAACAACGCCACCTGTCACTGTCAGAGGCACGCCATCCAGCAGGATCTGCCCACCAAGCGGCACCCCCGTAAGCTGAAGTGAAATCACTTCGTGAAAGTCCGGAGTATCCGCTGAAATTGTCAGCGTATATGGCGTTGGCTGATCCTCGACCCCATCTGTTGGAGAAACCGAAGCCGTCACCGTCGGCTCGTCCGCATCCGGGCGAACCTGGATCAGGATGTCCTGTTGACCAGAGGCTTCGTCCGAGTTTGCAATTTCGAGCGTATTCAAGGTAATGGTGATCGGAATTTGAGCAGGAATATCGGCATCGAGCGGGTCTGGCGTGCGCGCGTGCTCATCTTTTAGTTTAAACTCAACCTTGTCCAGGTCTTCGGCACGGATCGAATAGGTGCCGTCACCATTGTTGATCAAAGAGGCACCGCCGGTGGCACGTATTTCCAGATAATCTGGGATAGTTCCTATTGTGGCAGATACGGCTTCGGAGCCGTCCTGATCTGGTGGCATCGCCTGTAGCGCATCCCATAGGGTGAACCACTGATCCTCGATGATAGTTATCACCGGCAGGTTCGGATCAGACACATCAATAAACGGATTGCCGGTTTCGGGATCTACATTCGAAGTATCCGGAATGAATACAGGCTCATCAGCCACCGGGATCACATCTACAGTACGTGTTTCCGTCCGCGACAACGTACTGCCATCAATATCTTCAGCGGTTGCCGTTACCGTGATGCTCATCGGGCCCGAGTAATGCTCGGCTGCCATGATGCTGAGATCCGCCAGTTGTGCAGGTGTCACGGTAAAAGAAGCGTCTCCGGTTACTGGATCCAAGGCGTCTGGGGGCAATTCCACGCCACTTACAAACAGACGCCCTCCTTCTCCCAGGGTAATGCTGACATTGCCAACCAGACGTTCACCGCCATCCGGTCCAGTGACCGAAATATTAGGAAGATATTCGGTATCTTCGTCAAAGGATCTGCTGCCGCCAAACACCATGTCCGGACCATCAACGACAGGGTTGATAACAAAGCTAAAATTGCCATTGGCAGTCGACGTCGTTCCGCAGGTGATATTGTTCAGAACCAGCCGGTAATCCAACCCAGACAGATTGTCATAGGGATCATCCGGCCCAAAAGTTTCATTGGGATCGAACGGGTTTACCGGGCTCGATTCATGCTCGGGCGGCGTATACAAAAGCGCGCCTTCAGATTGCAGGGAACCGGGCGCTGGGTTGCCAATCAACTTGGCCAGGTCAATGGCATATCCCCCCGAAATCGGGTCATAAACCACTGCCCCTGGCACGTCGCTTGTCAGGCTCGCGCCCGGCGGCAAATCTATCAGAATGCCAAGATCCCCCGTGATCCCCAGGGGCAGATTGATCAGGTCAGAAATGTCATCGAACTGTGGGTTACCACCAGGATCAAGTGCCAGATGCAGCTCAATCTGGGTATCCTCATCTCCTGAGCCAACCAATGACAGGCTTGGTGGCAACAGCTCTTCTGGTGGGCAAGGGTCGATGCCCCCACCAGTCTCGGGCAGAACCACGACAGTAAAGTCGTCCTCAGCTGTCGCGAACCCGGGGTTGCTTCTGATTGCGTTCAGGAACTGATCAAGGTCAAGCTCTCCGGTTCCAGGGTCGGTTGCCGCAGCCCGAGCCGCAGCCAATGCAGCGGGATCCGCGTCATTTTCCATGACAATTGCGGTCAATGTCAGATCGTAATAGGTGACTTCATCCACGTTTTCAGGAATGAAGGCCAGCGTATCCAGCTGCCCTTCCATCACCAGATAGGTTTCACCGCTGCTGTCGACCGGAGTACCGCCTTCGAACCCTACTCCACTGGGAATGCCTGAGATCAAATAATATAGGGTTTCCGAGCCATCAAAGGGCGTACCACCGCCGACAAAGATCTCGGACATCTCGCCCGTAATCGGATCGGCGGCCTGAAAAACATCCGCGCCTGGTACACCATTCTCTTGATCCAGAACCGTCTGTGCCACGCCGTTTTGCAGGACATAATTGGTCAGCCGCTGATCCAGAAGAAACGGTTTAGTATCCTCCCCGGCATAACCATATAGGCGGTGATAATTCTCTGTCCCGGAGTTCCCTGCTGGCCCTGCCCCATCTGTGTCTTCGCTACCTGGTCGAAATTCGACATGCACATCACCCGGTGCAATGACAGGATCGCCACTGGTCTGGTCCGGATCGGCCTCTTGCACAGCAATCTGCGGCGTGTCGGCAACGCCTGTCAGTTCCATGGTCACCCTGCCAGTGCTGGACAAGGTTTGGGTGGGGTCCAAAGTTTCCTGGTAGGTTAAAGTGACTTGGAACAGATACCCTGGTCCCGTACCCTCAGGGACAAAGTCCTGGTTGCTATCCTGAGGCGGCAGAACATAAAGATTTGCAGCCTGACTGGGAGAGATCAACAGCGGCAATCCCGGCGCTGCGGTCAATTCATTGGTGTAACTGCCCGGATTGGCCGGGTCTGGTACGGGCACCCCATCAAAGAACCTTGGCAACCGGCCAAAATCATCTGCCTGAATATCGTGTATGGTAAAGAAATCGAGGATAATTTCCGGCGATCCCGGAGAGTTCCCCGAGTTGTCGATGATATTGCCATCCAACACCACATGGACCGCAGTGTCCTCCATGGTTTCGACATGTTCCGATGGGTTGCCACCGTCCACCACTGGCTCCACTCGAAGCGTCACATTCAATGTTGTTGTCGCGGTGCCGCCATCAGCCTCTTGGGTCACGGCCTCTAGCGTAATGGGGTAGTCACCAGCAAAATGCCGGGGGATCCCCCGCAATTCTACGCCGTCCCATTGCCCGGCGTCCAAACTCCAGTCGGCTGCTCCCGCTCCACTTACATCTGTGATAACAGCAGGGATTTTTTCGCCACCGGGATTGGCCGGATCCGGAACAAATACGGTAATGCCCGATGGCAATCCGCGAATGACAACCGAAATGATTTCCTCGGACCCGTCGCTGTCCTGGATGACAGGTGTAAACGGTATCTGCCAGACGCCACCGGCATCATCAATGACCTGCTCATTTCCGGGCGGTATGCTGATAATCACCACGGTGTTATTGACCGGCCCAACATCCACATCAAATGTGATATCCGACTGGTCCACATCCGTTTGCAATGTGTTTGTATCCCGAGCGCTGACTTCGATGTTGAGCTCATCGCCAAAAAACGCGCCTTCTGCCGTAAACGCATCGCTATCCGAGCGATCAAAATCATAGTCTTCATAAAGCGAAGGCTGCAATCCCAGAGCAAAGTCAAAGCCTGTGACATCAGGAAGGAATGTCACGGTCAGATCACCGGTCGCAGGATCGTACACTGCGCTGTCAATCTGATCCCACTGGGCATTTGAAATCGGTGCAGTGCCGGTTGCATCAAACAGACCGGCGCGCAGCAAGGTTACCCCGTCCAGCGCATGATCGATCCATGCGGATGGAATATTTGAAATCACCATCGTTCCGATTTCCTCGGAACCATCTGAATCCGTCGTGGCTCCAGACAGACCAACAAAGAACGTTACCTGCCCTTCCCCTGATCCATCAGCGGTACTTTCAAGGAATTCGATAATATCGCTAACGGTCACAGACTGACCCGTATCAGCCGTGCCAGAGACTTCGGCGGGGAACCCATCGCTGACAAAGTCACCATTCACCGCAAAAACACGCATCGCAATGTCGATATCCACAACCGGTTCAATCTCGTGGTGCAGCTCCAGAGTTGAGGTCTTTACATTGTCAGACCCATCATATTCGTGATCTCCGGCATAGCCACTGGCCGGATCTTCCGGGTTGTTGGCTGGCGTTGTGGTCTCCTGATGCTCGACACTAAGCACAACATCAATTCCACCGCTGAACTTGGCCGGGAATTCCAGTTCCAAATCCCTAACCGCCGCAGAGAAATGCGCGAATGAGACACCCGCTGCCGGTTCTAGAGTGTAGATCACCGTCTCAGCTGTCGACGCTGGATCAATGCCGATCTGGATATAGCCGGAATGCCCCGCGCTGGCAGTGGCAAGCCCCATATCGCTGCGCGCATCAAACCCATCGCTGGCTGTGGCTATTGTCACCGCCAGTTGCACGCTATTGATTGTCTCCGAGCCGTCATTGTCTTTAAGCGCAAACCTGTCGACACCAAGGCCTATGGTGACTGGACCATTCTGGTTCTCTTGGGTTATGGTCTCTTCGCCATGTAGCCGCAATCCATCCACGACCGCATCGACATCCACATCGATATACTGGCTAACACTGTCGTTGTTATCCGAAAGCCCGGCGGCTGTATCAACTCCATTCAAGACAAACTGCAGGTCTTCGCTGTGCAGGATCGTTTCCAGATCCCGGTCGTCATGTTGAAGAAGGGTAAAGCGAAGCCCGGCATCGAAATCCACAGTGCCGGGATTGAATGTGATTGTAACCAGCGTACCCGCCACTGTTGCACTGGCAATTGCAGAGGTATCCCCCTCAAATTGGCTCATATCTATATTGCCCGAGCCATCATCAGTCAGCCAGCCCACAGGAACGTTGTGGATCTCCAGTGTCTGAAGAGATTCAGACCCATCCTGATCAGGAGTAGACCCTCTGATGTTCACCAGGAAACTATGATCCTCCTTGACCACATAGTCGCCAGTGGCAGTGCTACCGACACCACTCTCAGAGGTATCAATCGAAACCTCCAGTTCCGTCTCGGCATCAGGCAGGATATCCACTTCAAACGACTGGCTGACCCCTGCTGGGCCAGATTCATTCGAGACAATTGTCAGGTCGCCATTGATGATCCCGGAAAAATGTTCCGGGAGTTGACTGAACTTGATCGACCGCAGCTCAGTCATATCAGCAAGTGTCATCGAGAAGGTTGACGTATTTTCAACAGTATAGCTGGCCCGGTCAGTTTCAATGATGATCGGGCCATTGCTGGCTGTATTGGTGGGCAGATCCGTGAATGTGACCGTGATACCGGTGACCACCTCTGAAAAGTCCATGTCAGACAGGGCCGCATCCAGGTTCAGCTGATGCGGCGGTTGATCTTCGTTTCCGACATAATCCGGCGCAAAAACATTCACATCCGCCTCGGCCGATACCGTGACCGTGAACCCCGCAGTTTCGATTCCATCGTCTGGCCCGGTATCTGTCTCTCCGGCCAAGATGGCCTCGTCAGTGACAAAGGTCGCTGTACCCGTAATTGCGCTGCCCGGGCTTTCGGTTGAAAAATCGTACGGCAGGCGAATGACCACGTTGTTATATTCGGCCTCACTCAGGGATACAGAAAACAGAGGTCCGGCAGGCACCGTGGAAAAGGTTCCACCACCATCTGTCGAAATCTGGGTACCATCTGGCAGACCCGTTATCGCCACATCCACCTGCACAATGCTTTCGGAACCGTCGGCGTCTGTCGCCGCAGCCTGAATGGCATCCGACAGGGAAAAATCCAGTGGAGCAAAGGTAGTTGTGTCATCATCAGGATCACCAGGACGGTCGTTCTCGGTCAATGTGATGACACCACTGCCAGTCACCGTCAGATCCCCTTCGGAAGTGACAGAGATCGTCAGGGTATCTTGGGCAAACCCACCTTCATCGGTCACTGCCACCACATTGGCAGTGACGGTTTCGGCAGGGTTTTCCGTGGAATAATCCCGTGGCAGGCGCACAACCAGACTGTCGTATTCCGTTGCAGTGACCAATATGGCGCCACTGGCAGGAACCGCAGCAAAGTTGATGCCATCTGCCGCAAACATTGCCCCACTTGGGAGGTTCGAAAAGTTCACCAAGACATGCGTGACACTTTCAGAGCCATCCGCGTCAGTTGCCACCGGGTTCAGGCCGTCAACCGGTTTGAAATCAACCACGTCATCGGTCTCGGACAGGGACAGGGCTCCGCTACCGTCGATCCGAATATCTCCCTCGTGGCGGACCGTCAGCAAAACATCTGCGTCTGTCGTCAAGGGTATCCCCGGCGCACCGATCTCTTCGGTGATCACGGTCATATCAGCAATCAGATCGGTTGCAGGATTGGTCGAGGAGTAGTCGGTCGGAAAGTTGATCTGCACCTCGTTAGGCAAGGCCCCATCGGCTGGCGAATTGTAGATGAATGTGACTGTGCCACCAGGCTGGGTCGTAAAACTCCCCACCGGGTCACCTGTGTTGACATTGGTTGCGGTGGTTCCGGCAGGCAACCCCGGCAGAGTGAAATCCAGCCCCATAAAGATCTCGTTCGGATCGGTGATAGCGACATCAACAAAATCCGACACCAGAACCGACACAACAGCGTCTGTTTCCTGGGCGATGACTTCACCATCAACAACGACATCCGGCGTTGGCGTTATGGCAACTGCCAACAGGTCAGCCACTGCTCCTTCGGGGGTTCGCACCGCAATCAGGACCGGTATGATCCCGGCATAGTCTCCGGGCAGGCTCAATTCGAGCGGGGTCGTTGCCTCGGCTACGGAACCTGTCCAGACTGTACCCGTAAGCGTTCCGGCATTGACCGTTGCACCTGCGGGCAAGTTGACAAACAGCATGTGAACCTGCGCCGCAAACCGAGGGTCACTGGTATCAGCGGTTTCGGAACCGTCTGCGTCATCAATCGTAATCGCAACAGGAATGGTGACTGTCACTCCCCCCGAACTTGCAGGGATGCCGTCATCCTCTTGTCCAACCACCACGGGGATCGGATAAGGGCCCGGATCGCTGGGATCGCCAACGACCAGCGTGATGTCATGTTCATGCTCGATATCGATGGTGCGGGTGGCGGTGGCTTCGCCGTCAATGGCGGTGTCGTCGCCGTTGGCCTGGTCCTCGTCGGTGCGCACTGTCAGGGTCAGGGTAATCGGCAAGGCCGTGGCATCCCCTGCATCCGGGCCATTCCCGTCGTCATCCAGATCAGAGCGGTTGGTGGTCGAGAAATCCGCAGGCAGGTTCAGCATAATCCCGGCATAGGCCGACGCCAGATCCCCCACATCCGTTGCGGACATCGTCAGCGTCAGAGTCGACGCCCCATCCGCCGCTGTCGCCAGATCCGCCACCGCACCTGCGGGAAGACCGGCAATATCCGCCAGTGTAAAACTGCCGTCACCGGGCAATCCCTCGATCACCAGGGTCAGGCTGCCCAAGGCCTCGGATCCATCCAGATCGGTGGCCTCGGGCAGCAACAGCGACGCTGGGACCAACGCGACAACCGCATCGGTCTCATCCGCAACCCTGTCCGGCAGGCTGTCATCAATCGACACATCCCCTTCGGGGATAATGCGCAGCGTCACGTTAGAGGTCGCAACTCCGGACTCGGTACTGGTGGCCGACAGGGTGCCATTGATCACCAGCCCATCCGCACTGGGACTTTCGGTGGAATAGCCCTGTGGAAAGACAAGCACCAGAGACTGATATTCTGCCAAGGTCCCCGTAAATTCCATCGTGCCCGCTGCCGCGTCATAGGTGATTGTCGAGGACGGAGGCCCATTAAAGGTCATCCCCGGTGGCAGGTCCGTCAGAGACAGCTGCACGGTGTCCACCTCTTCGCTGCCGTCAGGGTCACTCAGCACTACTTGCCAACTGTCCGACGGCACAACCGGCACCGCGGCATCGGTTTCGGCAGTCACCAGTTCGACAATATCCAGGCTAAGATCCTCTGATCCAGAGATCTCGACCACCTGATCAACGGTCTGCGACCCTTCAGGCGTGGTCAGCGTAATCGAGAGCGAGACTTCACCGGCGTAATTTTCTGGCAGGCCAAGCGTCAGCATATTAGCCTGGGCCACCGAGCCAGTCCAGCTGGCCCCATTGAGAAGCCCGGTATTTACCGTGGCTCCACCTGGCAACCCGGTAAAACTGATGCTGACTTCGGCTGCAAATCTTGGATCTCCTATGGCTTCGGTCTCGGACCCATCGGCATCATCTACCGACGCCGTGATCCCCAGATCCACGGTCACACCCGATCCGCTGTCGCTGTCTTCGACACCGGTGACCTGCGCAGGAGCTGACAGGCTGATGTCTGCCTCATGCTCGATATCGATGGTGCGGGTGGCGGTGGCTTCGCCGTCAATGGCGGTGTCGTCGCCGTTGGCCTGGTCCTCGTCGGTGCGCACTGTCAGGGTCAGGGTAATCGGCAAGGCCGTGGCATCCCCTGCATCCGGGCCATTCCCGTCGTCATCCAGATCAGAGCGGTTGGTGGTCGAGAAATCCGCAGGCAGGTTCAGCATAATCCCGGCATAGGCCGACGCCAGATCCCCCACATCCGTTGCGGACATCGTTAGCGTCAGAGTCGACGACCCATCCGCCGCTGTCGCCAGATCCGCCACCGCACCTGCGGGAAGACCGGCAATATCCGCCAGTGTAAAACTGCCGTCACCGGGCAATCCCTCGATCACCAGGGTCAGGCTGCACAAGGCCTCGGATCCATCCAGATCGGCGGCCTCGGGCAGCAACAGCGACGCCGGGACCAACGCGACAACCGCATCGGTCTCATCCGCAACCCTGTCCGGCAGGCTGTCATCAATCGACACATCCCCTTCGGGTGTAATGCGCAGGGAAATAGGTGAGACTGCTTCGTCCCCAAAATTTGTCTTGGCTTTGATCTCACCTGTTAGATCCCCGGCTGGGAAATCAATGCGACTGTCCGATGAGAAATCTTCGGGGAATGTCAGGGTAAGCGCATTATAGTTCGCAAGCGACCCAGTAAATTCAAGCGTAAATGTGCCATTTCCGGCGTCAATCAAGTTACCTGCTGAAGCTGTCGTCCCACTTGGCAATCCCAGCAATGATACCGTAACTTCGCTTATGTACTCACCGATGCTGTCACCAGCCAGCTCCACACCAATTCTGTCCGACAATGCAAAGGAAAGAGGGGCATCCGTTTCTGCGTAAACGGCATCGGGATCAATCACGATCACCGGCACCGCCGTCGACTCATACGCTTCACCACCTCTGTGCCGATCTGGCCTTTGCCTGTCCGGGTAGTCAGTGGGCGGTAGCAGGGGATGAATTTCTAATCCCTCCAGGGGATCACCGGCAGAAACCGGAAGGGAGCTGCCCGAACCTTGCTCAGAGATGTCGCCATCTCTTGACCTATCAAAGGTATCCTGTCCCCTGCCATCCCCAGCATTTGTCCAGCTGCTGTCCTCAACCGCCGCGTTCTGCAGCACCGAAGACGAAATGGTCAGCCCATCCAATAGGAGCTCATAGCTCCCTTCGCCCCCGCCCACGAGCACCAGGACCTCGCCATTTTGCTGCACCAGAAGCAGATCTGCCCCTAGCAATAGAACCCTTGAAATGTCGCTACCGGGCGGAAGCGATGCGCCAACAGTAAACGGGTTGATCAGAAGCAGACCTTCTACCTCCAATCCATCCTTGGATAGCTTAATCAGCTCCTTCAGTTGTTCTTGAGTTGTGCCCAGACTGACACGGATTACTGCAGAGGAAAAATGATTGTTCACGGCGACCAACCCAAGTTTTAGAAAATATAAAGACCCTAACAAATTTCTTTAACGTGGAAAATACAATAGCGATAGATGCAGCGGATTGCAGCCCGCTTGAGGCGAATTCAGTCGGCCCCTCACCGGTTGTAGTTTCACCATTCACTGGGCGATCTATGGGGTAGAAAGCGTGACCTCAGAGTATTTGACCCAGCCCCGAGAAATCAGGCCTGTCTGTCGTCAGACAATCTACACTGCCAAGGACAAATGGCTGGGCAAGCCGTTCTCTAATCGCAATATCCATGACAAGATCCTAAGTCGAGAAATCTGGAAGGTCTTTATCGACCATATCTATGACATGCTGAGGGAATTCTCGAACACGTCGAAAACCACCAAGGTCTGGCTGGTTGATTGTCGAAATGCGATTCCAAACCTTACCGACTGGGCAGACGAGTTTCACGGCACCTCTGATCAGCCCCACCTGAAGTGGTCCCATCTTTTTAGACAGTTTTGCAGCGTTTCTAAGGTGTATCGGGTTTAGGTTTCATGCTGCTTTCTGTTCTTCCAAGCCCGCCCAATATGCGTCGTCAGGTATCTGCCGATCAAGTGCGGAATGAGGCCGCGCGGTGTTATAGCATGTTATCCAGTCCTTGATGATACGTCGAGCCTGGAAGCCGTCGGTGATTTCTTCGAGATAAATCGCCTCCGGCTTCAGCGACCGCCACAGCCGTTCGATGAGGATACTGTCGAGGTACCTGCCTCGACCGTCCATCGAGATGCGCGCGCCCGCGTGGGTCAACGTCGTGATCCAAGTTGATCCGGTGAACTGCGATCCTTGATCCGTATTGATACTCTCAGATGAACCGTATTTGGCGATGGTTTCGTTTAAGGCGTCCACTCAGAAGTCCGCGTGCATCGTGTTGCTTAACCGCCAGCTCAGCTCCTTGCGTGTGGCCCAATCCATGATTGCGACCAGATACAAGAACCCGTTCCGCACCGGCACGAAGGTGATATCGGCGCACCAGACTTGGTTCGGGGGCGATTGTAGATTGCCACCAAGCCGATCTTCGCCATCAATCGCCTTAAACGATGCCGTCCTATAACAACCTCTTCCCGACGCAGATAGGCTGCGATCTGGCGGATGCCTAAGAACGGATATTTGGTGAACACCAGGTTGATCTCTTACATCATCGCCAGAGTGTCAGCATCGATCCCGACGGGCGTGTAATGGAACGCCGACCGGCTGAGCCGCACCAACTTGCATTGTTGACCGATACTGAGCTGCGGGTAGCCCCGCTTGATCATCGCGCGTTTCTTCTCGGGGCTCATCACCTCAGCCCTTCCGACAAAAAATCGTTCTCGACCGCTAACCTCCCGATCTTGGCGTGTAGCTCTTTCATCTCGGCTTCGGTCGGGCCGCTCTGCTTGCCGCCCGAAAACACATCGGCCATGTCTTCGATGGCTTGTCGCTTCCATGTGCTGACTTGGTTCGGATGCAGCTGATGCGTTGCCGCAATCTCCTGCACGGTCTTGTCACCACGCAGCGCTTCCAACGCCACATTCGCTTTAAACTGATCTGTAAAATTCCGGCGCTTCGCCATTCTCGTATCCCTTCAAAGGTTTGGGGTACACCTTAGCTGACTGTCCAGTTTTTTGGGACCACTTCAGTGGACCGACGCCGAGCGCTACACTGGAGTTTATTTCAACCGGATGGCCGCCCATATGTTGAAACAGCTCCAGATGGCCACCTTGATGGCTGCGCGCGGATGGCGCTATCAACTGATGGGCGCCTATGATGACGGCCTTGATGATCAATGGGCGTACAAGAGCTTTGTCACCAGTGACCCAACAGCCGAATACCTGTTGCACACCAATTGGGACCAAGAGAACTGGAACGTTTCAGGCATCTATCTTTATGTCGGCACCGATCAACTGCGTTTTGTCCGAAATAGCATTCCGGTAAGGCTAGAGACCGTTCCGCCGCGATTGTTGTCTGAAACGATGCGTGAGACCGATCTGTTTGAAGGGGTTGCCAGTGTCGGCAACGATCCTGCTTGGGTTGATCAAGGCCCTACACCGGAAGCTCGAAACTATTGGCAGAGCTACTCATTTGGCAAACTCAATGGGTTTGCCAAGACCCGAAAACAAGTGCTCGAATCCTTGCTGCCGTGACTCAAAATTCGCGATGTGGCCCATATCGACGGAAAATTCTTGATTGTTGAGGGCAAGCTGAACACCTGCAAGATCCATCTAGGATCATCAAGCATCCTGATGTCGCCGGGGGACCGTTATCTTTGCATCGTCCCTGGGGGAAGCGTTTCCAAGTCCGCCCAGGTCGCACTGCCATTTGAAGGGGATAACCGGCTCTCTGTTATCCTGTCCAAGGCGCTCATGTTGGCCGATGACGGGCGTTGTTGCAGAACTTGACCGATACAGATTCACCACGAGAATCCGGTGGGTTAAGAGGCTCGCATGAGCAAGCCCGAACCCGCCCGCTACCGCACGACGAACTGGAAGTCCTACAACGACGCGCTGAAACAGCGCGGCTCGCTGCTGATCTGGCTGCACAAGGACATGGTGTGGCTGGCACCCAGGGCCGGCCGCAACGGTCTCCCTGTTGTGTTCTCGGACGCAGCGATCCAGTTTTGTTTGATGGTGAAAGTGCTGTTCGGCCTGCCGTTGAGGCAAACGACCGGGATGGTGGGCAGCATCCTGACGATGGCCGGGCTGGACTGGCCGGTGCCCGACTTTTCCACCCTGAGCCGACGCCAGAAATCCATCACCGTCCAGATGTCGGGCCGTCGCGCGGCAGGCCCGCTGAACCTGTTGGTGGACAGTACCGGGATCAAGTTCCTCGGCGATGGCGAGTGGCTGGCCCGCAAGCATGGAACCCATCGCAGGCGCCAATACCGAAAAGTTCATCTGGCGATGGACACCGGCACCGGCGACATCCGGGCGGTGGAGTTCACATCCAGCAACAAAGGCGACAGTCCGGTCCTGCCCGAACTGCTGAGCCAGTTGCCGCCAGAGGAACAGATCTGTACCGTGACCGGTGATGGCGCCTACGACACGCGCCGCTGCCATACGGCCATCCTGGATCGAGGCGCGGCCGCCATTATCCCCATCCGCAAGAACGGGCGCTTTTGGAAGGAAGACTGTCCGGCCGCAACGGCTCGCAACGAGACCCTGCGCGCCACCCGGCACCTCGGGCGAACCATCTGGAAGCGATGGACCGGCTATCATGCCCGAAGTCGGATCGAGGCAAAGATGCGATTCCTGAAATCCTTCGGCGAACGCATCGCCTCACGAGACCCCGACCGCCAGACCGCTGAATTCCACATCCGTATCGCTCTCATGAACCGCTTCAACGAATTCGGCATGGCCGAGATCGAACGCGTGGCCTGAACTCAATGGGAAAGGGAAAACTCGCTCAGTTGCTGGGTTCTGCAACAATGCCGGTTCGATAGCAAGATGAAGCGACCTAGCTGACAACCTTGTTTTCGCCGATGAAGGCCAGGGCGGTGAACCCGCCCTAGCGCTAAGGTCACTCAGTGACCGGATCTTCATCCCGGCGCGGGAAGGCGACCATTTCGACATCGGGGAACATGCTGTGTTTGACGTTGATCGACGTGATGTTGCCGCTGTCGTCGGTGTTGACGAAGAGGACGCCGCAGCGGTCCCAGACAGTATGACCACACGGCAGCCCCACGCTTGCCTCTGCACGTGGCTCGCTTCCATCGTGTGCAAACGATGAACGAGGGCTGCACCATGAGTGCCGAGCCTCATGCACAGGGAGATGGGCCATGTCGGAATATAGTGTATTCGTGGGCCTTGATGTCCACAAAGAAACAATTGCGGTAGCAGTAGCCGAAGCGGCTCGAGGGGGCGAAGTTCGGGAGTAGGGAGAGATAGCAAGCACGTCGGATTCTGTTGCGCGGCTGTTGAAGAAGTTAAACGCGCGTCCCGATCGGCTGCATTGTGTATATGAAGCAGGGCCTTGCGGTTATGGCCTATACCGGCAGATTCTGGCAGATGGCCACGCCTGCGAAGTTGTGTCGCCAGCCCATACGCCACGTCGCCCGGGCGATCGGATTAAGACGGATCGGCGTGACGCAGTGACGTTGGCACGGCTGTCTCGTGCCGATGAGCTGACTTCGGTGTGGGTCCCGGATGAAGTCCATGAAGCGATGCGCGACCTGATCCGGGTGCGCAATTGTGCTACAAAGGATGTACGATGCGCGCGGCAACGCATGACAAGCTTTTTGCTTCGCCAGGGCCGCATCTGGGGCAAAACAACTTGGAAACGCAGCCACCGTAGATGGCTGGCCAATCAGAGTTTTCCTCGCCCGGCTCAACAGGTTGCATTTCAGACTTACCTCAATACAGAGGAACAAGCTGAGGCTCGGCGCGATAGTATCGAAGAACAGATCCAAATTTTTGTGCCGTACTGGTCGCTCGCGCCTGTTGTCGAAGCTCTGCAAGCCCTTCGAGGTGTCGCGTTGATTACGGCCGTGACGCTCGTCGCTGAGATCGGCGATATCCGCCGTTTCGAGCACCCGCGCCAGCTAATGGCGTTTCTGGGCCTCGTTCCGGGAGAACGCTCTAGCGGTGAAACCACACGCCGAGGCCGGATCACGAAAACGGGGAATGTACTGGCGAGAAGCATACTGATCGAAGCAGCATGGGCTTACCGGCAGCCCGCGAAAATTGGAATGCAAATGATGCTGAGGCAGGAAGGAATTCCTCAGGTTGCAAAAGACATAGGCTGGAAGGCACAGGTCCGCCTTTGTGGGAGATACCGTCGCTTGGTTGCCCGTGGAAAGAAAATGCCTTTGGCGATCACAGCCGTCGCTCGAGAGCTGGTCGGCTTCATATGGGTTTTGGCGCACACCGTGGAACCTAACGCGCAGAATACACAATCATAACCATCCGAAAGGTAGAACTAAAAACGATGCGGCGGGCTGGGTGCCGGGGAAGGTCAGGGAATCCCCGAGAACTTGTAGGGCAAAACCATCAGGTTTCACGCCCGCGTCCCAGACAAGGGTCCCGCGACGTATGCCGGAATGCGCTTTGAACGTGCGGATTAGAGTATGATCAGCCGTCGCACATTGCCCCGGCATCCTGCCCGCCGCATTTGCACACAAGCAATCCGCCAACTTAGCCGGTGCGGCCCATATGTGTTGGGATGAAGACTTGACTGCGGTCATTAGAGAAGTTCTTGCCGTCTTTTTCGCCGGATTTGACGTTCAGTTTCAGAGTTTGAGTAGGCATCTTTTGATCCTCACTTTGAGTGTTTCGATGAACATGACCAAAGCTGGCACCAAGGGGATGTCAGCGAGAAACTTGCTTCGCGAGGAATGCGCTGGCGCAGGGGAATTTTCTTGTTGAAGCGGGGCTTGCCCCGCGTCTGCTACGGCTGCCTGCTTATGTTCAGCAATCAGAAACACGGCGTTGAGGGTCTGAGTTCGGCACTCCAAAATCGACCTGCCACGTCATCACGCATCGAAATGACCAAGGACCTCAATACCCGCTGCCGCTAAACGGCTTTCGGTCAATCCAATTCAACAGCGGCCCCAGTTCACGCGCGCGCCAGATCCACTTCTTCGTGCTCGAAGGCTGTCGCCATCTCCCTGATCTCTCGCTCCGGAGCCCCCAAGGCACGGGCAACGTCACGCCAAGCCATCGTTGCTTCGGCTACCTCTGCAATGATGCGGTCTGCCTCGCCGCGTTCGAGAAGATAGGAGTCATGTTGCGCGCGGTGCAGGGCAATGCTGGCGTCCGGATTGTCGTCATCAACGTAGCTCTTGAGCACCCGTGGTTGGTTCGGCACAGGATTGATGTCGTAGGCCGGTGAGAGGTGCCAGCCGCCCCGCCCACGCAGAAATCCGTGATTGCGCATATGGTCATCGAGGTTCGTCACGAGAATGGAAAAGGCAACCCGCCGGTAGAGCTCCTCGCGATCTTGGTCGGGCGTTACGCTTTCTGAGGTGATGATATCGGCCAGGTCTAAATAGCTGTAGCTTTCGCCATCTTTGCCGCCCAGCATCGCCATGGCTGAGATGAACGGGATCCTGCCGTCATCGTTCCGGTCAAACCGATGGGACAAGAAGACCGGTTTGTCGCCTTCCATCTCAAGCGTGTGATCAGAAACCGTAATTCCGGCGCGTTTTGCCAGCTCTAGTGCGATGGCTTCCCAGCGTTCCACGCAATAGGTGTCCGTCTCCTTCGGGAACTTGGCGACAGATAGGCGGCCGTGCTGGTCAAGGATGCTGGCCTTCGGCCGAGCACCCCCGAGGGAACTTCCCGGTGCAAACAGCATTTTGAGGTCTTCAGCGGTCTCCTCCCCGCGAAGAACGCGTTGGGAGGCATTCAGCAAATCCCCGAGGCTTACGAGCGCAGGCACACCAATGCCCTCGCGCGCTTGAAACGCGCCATCAACCCTGAAGCGCAGCGCACCCAAACGGGTCTCGTCATTTACGCCAAGCAGGTAGTCTGTTTCTTGCAGCGTTCTTGGACGTCGCCCTTCGGCTTCTGCCATGCGACCCTCATAGCGCCGCATCACCGTTCGCCCCCAGGTATCGGGGGCAGAATCCCCAAGCGGTGCCAGCATGTCCTGCCCGGCCTCAGGAACGAATTGCCCTTTGACGAGAGGCATGTCCCGCGAAAGCCCGAAGGCATTTTCGTCGGCAAGCCAATCGTCATGATAGGTAAAGGATACCCGCTCTCGGCCCCGCCCCGCTGTGCGGTGGAGCGTGCCAACCCGTTTCAACCCCTTCCAGTCGATCCAGACCTCAACCATTTTTCAGTCTCGCGCGCTGCGGGAGGTCATCCAGGGCCATCTGCTCACCGACCGGGTCATCCAGATCCCCCCAGCCTTTCAAAAGGCCGAGCGCCTGCAAAACAGCAACGTAGGTGCCGATCTTGACTGCGGGGTTGCCGCTTTCGATCTTGGCGACGGTCTGCCGCGTTGTGCCAGCACGCTGCGCAACAATTTCAGCGGTCAATTTGCGGCGCAGTCGCGCAACACGAATGTTTTTCCCAAGTGTCACGAGCTCTTTACGTGCCGCTCTAGGCATTTTGATCGGAACAGCCATAAAGATACCTCCAGAGAACACTAAGCTGATATAAGTTAAGCTGAGAATACATTAATGTCAATTTTCACCGCTTAACCTGACGATCCAACACCCCAGCTCGCACCACGACTTATGTTATCTCAACATAACATTGAGAGAATTAAGGTTACCAGTACGAAACATGGCCTCGTTACCTCACCGCACTCATACAACGCGTCTGCTTGAACGAAACGATTGCGTTGCCTTCCTTCGGAAGTCACGCCTGCAGCCACGCAACGCGCACCTCCTCTGGAGTCACCACCTTTGATGCGGTCAAGTCCTCGATCTGCCGGTTCGTGATGTAGAGGCATAGGGGATGGCGCGCGCCTCATGCGGAGCGAGCATGGCAAGTCTAGCTGCGGAAAGTTAGTTGCATCTTTTTCAAGCTCCGCGAAATCTCAAGGCGTCACTGGCAATGGGAGATTACGACACCTAAGTTGAATTCAGGATTTTGAGAAACCACTGCAAGCCAATTCGGAGAAAATTCAGATGCAAGACGTTGAGTACGTGAAATCCGTTCTGGCCAAAGAATACGAAACGTCTCATCCTCATGAGATTGAATATCCGAATTTAAGCGACGTGATTGATGGCAATGAGTTCGACTACCCCGCTGGAACTGTGTTTGGCGAAACACCGAACGGCAGCAAAAGCCCAGAGGGGCACGATTATCTCTGGTTTAAACACGGAGAGAAATCGATCCTCACGCATCGGTTCATTGTGGCAGTAGCCCTTGGCAAGTGGGTACCGAGAGATTTTGATGTGGACCACATCAACCATAATCCGTCAGACAATAGACCGGAAAATCTTCGCGTCGTCACTAGACGCGACAACAACGGAAATCGGCGCAGAGTTCGATTGTCTGAGCTTGCTGACCTCAATGAGGTTACTTCCAAGGTTGCTGATCGCAAAGCGAAGAAGACTCCAGAAATTCCGGAACCGCAAGAAGCGGTTGAAGACCCATTTGCCAAATTCCTGAACAGCGGTCCCGTAACTGAGCCTTTTTTCACCGGCGAAACGAAGCCTGCTGAACATAGCAACGGAACATGGCATAAAACAAACTTGGGGTCGTGGCATCTTAAATTCGAATGACGATTGTATCGCCAATTCGGTCGTAGAAAATAATAGCAAGAAACGCATTCTCAGACCTGCAACCCCGCAGCGCGAACCTGTTCAGGCGTCACCAACTTTGAAGCGATCAAATCCTCGATCTGCCGGTTGGTGATGTGGCGACACAAGGGATGGCGCTCGTGGATCCACTCGGCGAGGCTCGCACGGCCCTTGGCTTCGGCCGCTCGCGCCTTCTCTCGGTCCGCCTGTACCTGGGCAAGCCCCTTCTCCCAACGCCGCATCTTGAACCAGTTGTCTGAGAAGCAGACCTTGCTGCGCGTGTAGCCCTCGCTTTCCTTCGCATAGGCTTTGACCGCCTGAAGCAGGTCATCGAGCTCCACACCGGCTTTCACAGCCGCTGCGATCAGGCGCAGACTGGTCCGCCGGTCTCGGATCCTATCCTCGGGATAGGCCGCCAAGATCTTCTCAGATTCAAGATCTTCAACCTCCTCCGCCGCCTCGCGCTTGCGCGTAGGTGGTTTATGGATGGTTTTAGGATGGTTTGGGGTCCACCGTGAACCCCGTACCCCGTTCACCGTGGACCCCGTACCGGGTTCAGGCTGGACGGGGTTCACAGTGACCCCCGTCTCAATGTCGGGCTCAGCCGTGGGTTCGAGCGCGGCCACGCGCTCCAACGCAATCCGGTAAATGACGGTGTAACCGTTCTTGCACTGCCGCCGCCCTGTCTCAATCAGAATGCCTTCGCGCAGGAAGTCGATGATGGTGCGCTTGACCGTGCTCTCGCTGAGCTCTGTGTGGCGCTGGATCGTCCCCTTGGAACACCAGATGCCAGAGCCGTCATCGCTCGCTTTGTCGGCTAGGAACATGATGATCTGCTTGCGCGCGGCGCTGCCAAAGCGGCGCTCGGCGCATTCATTTGCGATGCGCCAGCTCATGATCTCACCGCCAATTGGGTTGAGGTCAGACCGGAAATGCCGTAGGTATCGGGGCGGAAATATTTTTCTATGCCGTTGAGGTGGGTGGCGGCCCCCTCAGCGGTTTTTCTTTGCCTTTTCGTCAGAGCAAGAGCCGGTGAAAAACCGTTTACTTGGGCCTCGTAACCTATTGAAAAGTGACCCTGAACGAAACAAGCACGTTTACAATTTTTCCCTTTGAAATCAGCAAAATTTTTCGGATTGCAAATCCGTGTACACCGGTTCGATTCCGGTACTCGCCTCCAAACAAATCAACGATTTGCACTCTGGACAGCCTGCAGAATCTCGCGTGCCGGCTCCAAGCGCGGAACTCACCGCGTCAAGGCCGGTCCCGCGGCTCTCTCAGAACGTCCGCCAGGGCTGCAAACTGCGCCGCAGGGTCTTGAACAGGCTGTGGCGCGCCGCCGCGCGCAGGTCGTCGGGCAGGTTCCCGGACCGCAGCAGCTCGATCAGCAGCCCCGCCGGCATGTGGCCGCGTCTGTAGAAGCGCGCGAAATCCTCGACGGTCAGGGTCCGCGCCGCCTTGAGGCCGTCAAAGAACTTCACCCAGATCCGGGCATAGTCCTGCGCCGTGCGGTCGTCGTCGCCCGACACCCCGCGCGTCCAGAACAGCGACACGGGCCGGTCCATCCGTACGCCGCGATAGCCGGCGGCGACCATGCGCAGCATCATGTCGTAATCCGCCGCCACCGGAAAGCTCAGGTCGTGCCCGCCCAGCTCCAGGAACATCCCGCGCCGCAGGAACACCGAGTTGTGGCAGAACGGCATCCGTTGCAGCACCGCCTTGAGCGACATCCGGTTCTGTAGATGCACCTGCCCGCTCTCGACCTGCTGTGCGGTCGCGCCGTAGAGGAAATCCGGCCGGTCCCGTTCAAGCAGATCGGCGGCGGCGTTCAACACCCCGTCCGAGGCCAGCGCATCGTCCGAGTTCAGAAACAGCACATAGTCCCCCCGCGCCGCCTCGACCGCGCGGTTCATGGCATCGTACAAACCGGAATCCGAGGCGGTGAAGAAACGTACAAAACGGTCGTTTCGGGTGGTGTCGCGGATGAACTCCACGGTTCCGTCCGACGACGCGCCGTCCTGGATCACATGCTCGAACCTCTCGCAGCCCTGCCGCCGCAGGCAGGCGACGACCTCCCGGAAACTGTCGCCGCGCCCTTGCGACACCAGGTTGTAGGTGGCCGTGATCACCGAGATCAGCGGCCTGCCGGTGGGCTCAGGCGATCCCTTCATAGATGGTCGCGATCTTCGTCACCGCCTCCTCCGGACTCATCTCCTCGCTCTCGCCGCTGCGCCGGCTGGTCACTTCGACCACCCCGTTCTTCAAGCCCCGCGGACCCACGGTGATGCGCCACGGCAGCCCGATCAGGTCCATGGTCGCGAACTTGCCCCCGGCCCGCTCGTCGCGGTCGTCATAGAGCGGCTCGAGCCCCAGCGCGGTCAGTGCGGCATAGAGTTTCTCGCAGGCCGCATCGGCCTCGGCATCGCCCTGCTTCAGGTTGACGATGCCGCAATGAAACGGTGTCACGCCCTCGGGCCAGATGATGCCCCTGTCGTCATGGCTGGCTTCGATGATCGCGCCGACCAGGCGGCTCACACCGATACCGTGGCTGCCCATATGGACCGGCGCCTGCTTGCCGTCCGGCCCCTGAACCGTCGCGCCCATCGGCTCGGAATACTTGGTGCCGAAATAGAAGATCTGGCCCACCTCGATGCCGCGGGCCGAGCGACGCCGACCTTCGGGGATCTGCTGAAACACGGCTTCGTCATGGGTTTCGTCCGTGCGCGCATAGAGCGACGTGAACTCCTCCATGACCGCCTGGCACTGCGCCTTGTCGTCATAGTCGATCTCGCGGCTTCCCAGGCGGATGTCGGTAACCGCGCTGTCATAGAAGACCTCGGACTCGCCGGTATCGGCCAGCACCAGGAATTCGTGCGTATCGTCACCACCGATCGGGCCGGAATCGGCGCGCATCGGAATGGCCTGCAGACCCATCCGCTCGTAGGTACGCAGGTAGCTGACCAGATGCCGGTTGTAGGCGTGCAGGGCGTCTTCCTTGGTCAGGTCGAAGTTGTAGCCGTCCTTCATCAGGAATTCGCGCCCGCGCATCACGCCGAAACGCGGGCGGATCTCGTCGCGGAACTTCCACTGGATGTGATAGAGCGTCAGCGGCAGATCCTTGTAGCTGTTCACATGCCCCCGAAAGATGTCGGTGATCAGTTCCTCGTTGGTCGGACCATAGAGCATGTCGCGGTCGTGCCGGTCCTTGATGCGCAGCATCTCCTGGCCATAGTCGTCATAGCGGCCGCTTTCGCGCCACAGATCCGCCGATTGCAACGTGGGCATGAGCATCGGAATATGCCCTGCGCGGATCTGTTCCTCGTGCACGATGTTCTCGATCTTGCGCAGAACCTTGAATCCCAGCGGCAACCACGAATAGATGCCGGCCGCGGCTTGCTTGATCATCCCCGCGCGCAGCATCAGGCGATGGCTGACGATCTGGGCCTCGGAGGGGTTCTCTTTGAGAACAGGCAGAAAATAGCGGGACAGGCGCATAGGCTCTCTCTTGTTCAACGCACGACAGGTTTTTCGCGGTCTAAGCGAAAGGGGCGGAACAGGCAATCGGACATTGGAGAATTTGCGACCTGAGGCAAGTCGGTTTTTTGATTGACCCGCCAATCAGGACTCAGGATGTTGGCGCGAACATCTTCCAGAGAGGCCGCGATGAAGAACATTCAGGAACCCGCACGCCAAGTTCCGGTCGTCCACGAAACAGATGTCCTGGTTGTGGGGTCCGGCCCCGCCGGCCTGGCGGCGGCGCTGGCGGCGGCCCGCTCGGGCGTTGACGTGTCCCTTGTGGACCGGTTCGGTTGCTTTGGCGGGAACATCACCGCGGTCGGAGTTGAAGGCTTTGCCTGGTACCGGCACGAAAAGACGGTCGAGGCTGGCGGAATCGGGCTGGAGTTCGAAACCCGCGCCAAGGACATGGGTGCGGCCGTGCCCGAGAGCCAGTCGCTGAGCTACGAACTCGACAGCGAGGGGTTCAAGCTGGTGGCCGACCGGCTGGTGGAAGAGGCGGGCGTGCACCCGATGCTGCACCGTCAATTCGTGGCGCCGATCATGGAGGGCAACCGCATCGCCGGGGTCATCACCGAATCCAAGGCCGGGCGCGAGGCGATCCTGGCCCGGATCGTGATCGACGCGACCGGCGATGCCGATATCGCCCATCGCGCCGGCGCCCCGACGTACAAGACCGCGCCGGAAAGGATGATGGCGGCTTCGGTCATGTTCCACCTGGCGGGGGTGGACAAGCGCGCCTTCATGGAGGGGGTCAGATCGGACCCGCAGACCTACAAGGATTGGGGCGGCGGCGGCGAATGGAACATCGAGACCTCGGGCAAGGAGGACGACATGTTTTCGCCCTTCATCAAGAAACCCTTCGCCCAGGCCATCGAAGCCGGGCTGATCCCGCCGCAGCTCAACACCATCGCCGGAACCTGGGGGGCGCTACACGACACGGGTGAGCTGACCTACATGAACTTGATCCATCTCGACCGGATCGACGGCACCGATCCTGACAGCCTGACCCGAGGCGAGATCGAAGGCCGCCGCCAGACCATGCTGGCCATCGAAGCGCTGCGCCGCTTCATGCCCGGCTGCGAAAACGCACGCCTGCGAAACTTCGGCATGACCATCGGCATTCGGGACACCCGCAAGATCGACGCCGTTTACAACATGACCGAAGCTGATGTGCGCAACCAAGCCCGGTTCGAGGATACGATCGGAATCTATCCCGAATTCATCGACGGCTACGGCATCCTGATCCTGCCGACGACCGGCCGCTACATGCATATTCCCTATCGCGCGATGCTGCCCAAGGGGATCGAAGGGTTGCTGGTCGCGGGGCGCTCGACCGGCGGGGATCGAATCGCCCATGCCGCCACCCGCAACATGGCCTGCTGTGCCGTGTCCGGCCAGGGCGCGGGGGTCGCGGCGGCTCAGGCGCTGCGCAGCAACCGGGGGCTGGAAGCGCTGGACATCGGTGCGGTTCAGAAGGAACTGGACCGTCAGGGCGTGCGGGTTCACTGAGCCGGGCGGCGACGCCACGGTGCCTGCGCGCCGAAAACGTCAAGCGGCCGAATTGCTTGCAACGTGCCGCCCCATGCGCCAAGAACATGTCAGCGGATCGGAACGAGGGAACGCACCATGGCCCTGCCGGTGAGAGACCAGGTTCGGTACTGGGGCATCGCGGCAGCGGTGTTCATCGTGCTCCTCTGGCTGCTGGGCGATGTCCTGCTTCCCTTCGTGATCGGCGGCGCGGTCGCCTATTTCCTCGACCCGGTGGCGGACAAGCTTGAGAGTTTCGGGCTGTCCCGCGTCGGCGCGACCGCGATCATCACGGTCGTCTCGCTCATCCTGTTCGTTCTCATGTTCCTGATGGTCGTGCCTGCGCTGATCACGCAGCTGATCGATCTGGTCGAGATCTTGCCGGCCCTGTTCCGTGATCTGCGCGGTTTCATCGAACAGAAGTTCCCGTCCCTGCTGGACCAGAAATCCAGCACCCACCAGTTTCTCGTCTCGTTCGGCGAGACTTTGAAATCCAAGACCGGCGAAGTGCTGCAAACCGTGGTGAGTTCGGTCGGCTCGGCCATCAACGTGGTGATCCTGCTGGTGATCGTGCCGGTGGTCGCCGTCTATCTGCTGCTCGACTGGGACCGGATGATCGAGCGCATCGACCAGTTGCTGCCGCGCGACCACGCCCCGACGATCCGTCGGCTGGCGAGCGAGATCGACGACGTACTGGCCTCGTTCGTTCGGGGGATGGGCACCGTCTGTCTGATCCTCGGCACTTATTACGCGGCGGCGCTGATGCTGGTCGGACTCCAGTTCGGGCTGATTGTCGGCTTCATCGCCGGGCTCATCACCTTCATCCCCTATCTCGGCGCGCTGATCGGCGGGTCGCTCGCCATTGGGCTGGCGCTGTTCCAGTTCTGGGGCGATTGGGCGTCGATCGGCCTGGTCGCGGCGATCTTTGCCGCGGGTCAGGTTGCCGAAGGCAACTTTCTGACCCCCAAGCTCGTGGGCAGTTCCGTCGGGCTGCACCCGGTCTGGCTGCTGCTGGCGCTGTCGGTGTTCGGGGCGCTGTTCGGGTTCGTCGGGATGCTGGTGGCGGTGCCGGTGGCCGCGGCGCTCGGGGTGCTTGCGCGTTTCGCCGCACGGCAATATCTGGCAAGCCGACTGTATCTCGGGCTGACCCAGCAGGACCAGGAAACGGACTGAATGGCCGAACAACTCAGCTTTGACCTCCCGGCCAAGACGGCGCTGGGGCGCGAGGATTTCTTTGTTTCGCCCGCAAACGCGCTGGCGGTCGCGATGATCTCGGCCCAGTCCTGGCCCGGCGGCAAGCTGGTGCTGACCGGCCCGACCGGATCCGGCAAGACGCACCTGGCCCATGTCTGGGCGGGCGAGGCGGGCGGTCGCATCCTGCGGGCGGCCGAGTTGGAGCATGACGATGTGCCGGATCTGGCGCGCGGCCCCGTCGCGGTCGAGGACGTGCCGGAGATCGCCGCCGATGCGGAACGGCAGAAGACCTTGTTTCACCTGCACAATCTGGTGCTGGCCGAAGGCCACTCCCTGTTGATGACCGGAATCCTGCCGCCAAGACTCTGGCACCTGCCGCTGGCCGATTTGCAGAGCCGAATCCAGGGTGC
>NZ_JBXWRY010000040.1:0-34257 GCF_059613135.1 Ruegeria sp. BHSB196 | reverse complement strand
TGCGCTGGACTTCGGACAGGCCCATTTGATGGAAATTTACGAGCTTGGCCGACGGGCGGCGCTGGACGGCAGCATATGGGTGCCCCGTGTTCCGGATGGCTATCGGTCCATTCCGCGCTGAAGCCGCAGGTGCCGCAACAGGGTCATTCGGCAGGCAAAGTCCGTTTCGACCTCAGGGTACGGCCCGCCGCCGCCCAAGCCGGTCGCGCGATGCGGCGGAACCGCGCGAGAGGGCGTTCGAAGGCCGATGCAAAGGCGAAGCTGACTGCGAGCGTCAGCAACAACATGATCAGATCGTGGCCCAACAGGTCCGCAGGCAATACCGCATCCAGCAGATGCAGGGTTGGATAGTGGACGACATAGATTGAAAAGCTGGCTCCGGCGACCCATCGAGTGAGCTTGGCGAATGCGCCACTGGCATCGAACTTCTGTCGTTCCGCGATCCCTCGCACACCTGTCAGGTGCAGCGCGATGCAAGACGCCATGACCATGTTCCAGAGCACCTCGTCCGAATACAGCAGAACGGCGTGGTGGTTGGCGGGGGCCATCCAGTGTTGCGTCCATTCGCTCAACACAATCCAAGCACCTGACCATTTCAATACGACGAGCAGGCAGATCGGAAGTATTGCCAAGGCCCACGCCCGCGCCAGAGTAGTGTTGTGCGTACCCGTCCCCGCCCGCCAGACCGCAACGCCCAGCAGCCAGGCCGGGAACAGCGCCAGGATGGGGATGCCGAACACCAACGCCATCAATGCGAGCAGCACGATCCGCAAAGCCCCTCTGATGAAGATCGCAACGCCGAACAGCATGTAGAAAGCGACCTCATAGCTCAGCGACCAGAGCGGACCGTTCGAGCCCAACCGGACAGGATCCATTGTCCCGACCCATTGCGTCGAAAGTGTCAGGCCGCGAAACAGGAACTCGGTCAGAGGCAAAGGCTGATAGTAGCCCTGAGGATAAGCCTCCATGTCGATCCGGGTTCCAATGGCATCGAAGACAAGGGTCAGGATGAGCGCTGGAACTACGACCGTGAAGATGCGGGTCAGGCGGTTGAATGCAAAGCGATCGAGCGACCCGTCGCGTTCGGCCGCATAGGCGATCACCAGTCCGGACAGCACGAAGAACACGATGACCGCGTCGCTGGCTATGTTGATCTCGCGCAGGATCTGATAATCGCCGCGCGTAAACCTGAGATGCGCCATATGCCCGAATAGCACCGTGAGCGCGGCACCGGCCCGCAAGGCATCGAGCCAAAGCGACAGGCCCGGAGTCATTCCACGGCTCGGTACAGGTGATGCCGCACTCATACCCAACTTGCGGCGGAGCCAACGCCAACTGTCCGAGAACGGCTCGAACAGCGCCGCTTGGAGCGTCGGATGCGGATCGTCCAGGTAGTTCCCCTTTGCATCGGTGATCCCGAATTTCAGGTCTTCGGTTTTTGTCGGGACATACAGCGTTCCGAACATCCAATCCCAAATCGCAAAGATCGACCCGTAATTCTTGTCATGATGCTCTTTTGCGGAGGAGTGGTGAATCTGATGTTGGGCCGGTGAGATGAGGATGTGTTCCCAGAACCGGCCATAGCTGATCCAGATGTGGCTATGGCGGAAATTGGACCCCAGCGCATTGAAGACGACATGGGCAACGTTGGCGCCACCAATGGTGTAGAGGTCGACTTGGCCCACGAAGGCGAACAGCATCAGACCCTGAACGACGCCGACGAGCAGGGAGTTGACCAGCTTTCTCAGCGCGACCTCGACCGGATGCGCACGGGAAACGGTCAAAGGTGTCAGGACCGGGGCAGAGTGGTGTACCGCGTGGAAGGGCCAGAGAACTTTCCATTCATGGCTGATTCGGTGGGTCCAGTAGTTGCAGAAATCGGCGGTCAGCAAGATCACGACCGTGGCCAGCAGCCTTTTGGCCCAGACCGAGGAAACCAGATCTCCGCCGGATGCCACGTCGTTGAGGATTTCGAGCGTCGCAAAGGCGACGATCGGGCCAAACACCAAAACCGAAAACGTCCCGACGAAATTGAGGATGTGGTTGGCGAGAAACAGCTTGAGATCCAGAATGTTGGAGCGGTGACGATAGATTTCCCTTGGCAGAACCCAGGACCAGAACGTGCCGGGGCGGCCGCGGAGCATCCAAATGAGCCGCGCGAGAACCAATGTCGTGGCGAGGTAGAACAGGGAATACCGCACCGCCGGATCGGTAGCGGTCTTGATCAGGCTGTGGCCCAACGCCGTCAGGTGTTCCATCATGTGCCCTCATCCGATCAGCAGAAGATCCTTTGCCAATCTGTCAACAGTTGGGCGTGTTTGTGTGCGGAACGGGGATGATTCGCAGGCAGGAGGCATTAGTAGTGATGGCGCCGTGCGCTTTGTGTGGCCCCCCGACGTTGCTAGCATGGAACAAACTTAGACAATTGAAGGACTTTCCACATGCCGTTCAGATTTCTACGCTCGCATTTCTCCGAAGAGGCGCTTCACATCCCCGAGATCGGGCTCAAGCTGCATGTGCGCATGGAACCCAGCGACAGCGGCGGTGAGATGTCGATCATCGAAACCGAGAATGCCCCCGGCTTCGGTCCACCCCTCCATCGTCACCCGGAAACCGAGATCTTTCGGGTTCTTGAAGGCCGCTATCTGTATCAGGTGGATGGCGAACGGTTCATCGCCGAAGCCGGTGATCTGGTGACGATCCCGGGCGGTGCGGTTCATGCGTTCCGCAACGAGGCTCCGACGCCATCGCGCCAGCTGGTCATGATCCTGCCGGGCCTGAACGACACCGCGTTCTTTTCGGGCCTGGCCGAAACGATGAAGGGGGGCAAGACCGACCCCGAAACCCTGAACGCCTTCAGCCGGAAATGGCAGATCGAGTTTCTCGGGCCACCTCTTTGATCCGCAACGCGCGGCCGGGATTTCGCGCCTAGGCGACCGCCTCGGATCGCCCGGCGTTCCGCCCGGAAAAGATGCAGCCGCCCAGAAACGTGCCCTCCAGCGCGTTGTAGCCGTGATACCCTCCGCCACCGAAACCTGCGACCTCGCCGGCCGCAAACAGCCCGGGCACGACGGCGCCATCGGCTCCGATCATCTGGCTGTCGAGATTGGTCTGCAATCCGCCCAGCGTCTTGCGGGTCAGGATGTGCAGCTTGACCGCGATGAGAGGGCCGTTGGCCGGATCAAGGAACTTGTGCGGCCTGGCGGTGCGGATCATCCGGTCGCCACGATAGTTCCGGGCGGCGTGAATCGCCATGATCTGCGCGTCCTTGGTGAACGGGTTGTCCATCTGGCTGTCGCGCGCTTCGATCTGGGCTCTCAAATGCGCCTCGTCCAGCAAGCCGCCGCCCAACTCGTTCATGCCCGCCACCAGGTCCGAAAGCGTGTCTGCGACCACGAAATCTTCGCCTTTCTCCTTGAACGCCTCGACCGGCCCGGTCGCCCGCGAGCCCGAAAGAACGCGCTGCCGGATCACCTCGCGCCAACGTGCCGAGGTGAAATCCGGGTTCTGCTCCGACCCCGACAGAGCGAATTCCTTCTTGATCACCTTCTGGGTCAGAATGAACCAGCTGTAGTCAAACCCCGTCTTCAGGATTTCGCGCAGCGTGGCGAGCGTATCGAAACCGGGCAGGCAGGGCGGTTGCAACCGGTTGCCGCGCGCGTCGAACCACATCGAGCTTGGACCGGGCAGAATGCGGATGCCATGCGCGGGCCAGATCGGATCCCAATTGCGCACGCCCTCGGTGTAGTGCCACATGCGATCACCGTTGATCACCAGTCCGCCCGCAGCCTCGCTGATGCCGATCATGCGGCCATCGACATGGAACGGCACGCCCGCGATCATGTTCTGTGGCGGCTCGCCCAGTCGGTCGCGCGGCCAATTCTTGCGCACCATCTCGAAATTGCCGCCGATCCCACCCGACGTCACGATGACCGAAGGGGCGTGGACCTCGAATGCGCCAACCTCGTCCCGGTTGGTTTTGGCGCCGCGCGGGGCGGCATCGTCGGCCAGCAACTCGCCGGCTACGCCCCTGGCCGCGCCGTTTTCCATGATGATGCGGCTCACCTGATGCCGGAACCGCAGATCGATCAGCCCGGCGGCGGCGTGGTCGCGCACACGCCGGACGAAGGGTTCCAGAATGCCCGGGCCGGTGCCCCAAGTGATGTGAAACCGGGGGACGGAATTGCCGTGACCGTCGGCATAAGACCCGCCGCGTTCCGCCCAGCCAACCACCGGAAACCAGCGCAAACCCATCGCGTGCAGCCAGGGCCGCATCTCACCGGCCGCGAAATCGACATAGGCCTCGGCCCATCGGCGCGGCCAGTCGTCTTCGGGCCGGTCGAACTGCGCGCTGCCCATCCAGTCGCGCAGGGCCAGGTCGCGGCTGTCGCGAATGCCCATCCGGCGCTGTTCCGGCGTGTCCACCATGAACAGCCCGCCGAGGCTCCAGAACGCCTGACCGCCCAGAAAGTGCTCGGGTTCCTGATCCAGCAGGATCACACGCTTCCCCCGGTCGCCCAGTTCGGCTGCGGCGGCAAGGCCCGCAAGCCCGCCGCCTACGACGATCGCATCCGCGGAGTTTTGGCTCATGGGCAATCCTTTCAGTGGCGGCGGAACCAGAAGAGGAAGGGCAGGGCGACGGCATACATGGTGATGCCATAGACCGCGGCAGGCAAGGCCAACGGGCTGAATCCGGTCGAGGTGTTCGTGATCAGCGCCGCAAGCGTGATGCCCAGCGTCGAATTCTGGATGCCCGTTTCGATCGAGATGGTCTTGGTTTCTCCCCAGCTCAACCCGGCGGCGCGGGCCAGACCGAATCCGATCAGTAGCAGCGCGATGTTGAGCGAGATCAGCCCGGTGCCCATCACGCCCAGATTGTCGATGAACAACTGCCAGTTTCCGGCCAGCGCCGCGATGACGATAAGGACAAAAAGAACGGTCGCGAGTTTGGACAGCGGTCCGTCAACCGCAACCGCGAAACCGGTGAAATAATGACGGATCGTGACGCCGATCGCGACCGGCAGCGTCGTGATCAGGAACATGGCCACGGCCAGGCCGGTCACGGAAACCTCCGGCGCATCCGCGCCCAGGAAATACCCCACGGACCAGGCCGCCAGCACCGGCACCGTCAGGATGGACAGCAGGCTGATGACGGCGGTCAGCGTCACCGAAAGCGCCACGTCCCCCTTCGCCAGCTTGGACAGGATGTTGCTGGTCACGCCACCGGGGCAAAAGCTGAGCAGCATGAATCCGACCGCGATCTCGGGCGGAAGGGCAAACAGAATCACGGTCGCGAAGGCCACCAACGGCAGCACCACCACCTGGCTGACGGCGCCGATAAGAAACGGATAGCGTCGGCTGACGACGCGCCGGAAATCCGCCGCTTCGAGCCCGACCCCCAGCGACAGCATGATGATGGCCAGCGAGACCGGCAGGCCCACATTGACGAGAAAATCCAAAACAACCCCTCCCAAAGCCGTTTTCGATCACCCTAAGCGCGCGATGCCGGGTGAGGCAACGGCTCCGTCGGGTCAGCCGTATCGCCGGGCGAAGCGGCGCAGGATCTCTCCGGGCTGCGTCACTTCGGCGGCATGACAAAGCGCGATCAGGCGCTCAGCATCCTCGGGCGGGAAATAGCCGTGATCCTTGTAGATGTTGATGCGCTGTTCGAAATCGTGCGCGTCCGCCTCGGGGTGAAACTGGGTGGCATAGACGTTCTGGCCCCAGCGAACCATCTGGATCGGGCAGGGATCGGAAGCCACCAGATGAACGCACCCGGGCGGCAGGGATTGAACCGCCTCCTTGTGCCCCACGAACGCTTCGAAGACGGGGTGCAGTCCGGCGGTGAGCGGGTCGGCGGCCGCATCCGGCGTCAGCCTGCAGATCGAGGGGCCAACCGGCTCGCCATAGCGCGCCTTGCTGACTTCGCCGCCCAGATGCGCGGCAAGGATGCCCAGACCGTAGCAACACCCCATGAACGGGTGATCGACGCCGATGATCTGCGGCATCAATCCCATGATTGCCGCTTCGATCCGGGCATCCAGGGGCGACTTGGTGGCGGGATCGTCACTGACGCAGCCAGGTCCACCGCCGACGATGACACCGGCATAATCGGTGACGTCCAGCCCTTCGGGCAACGCTTCGCAATCCAGCCGGATACGGTGCATGCGTTCGGGGGGCAGACCGCATTTGTCGAGGATCGACGCGAATTCCGCGTCGGCGGCATCCGTCTCCGGGCGAAGTTGCAGAACCAGAAATCGTTTCATGGTCTGCCCTTATCCCGCGGTTCCGACCTTTGGCAACAGCGCATCGGGTCACAACGGCCAGAACAGCAGGATCGCCGGGATGGAAACCGCGACGATCAGCACTTCCAGCGGCAATCCCATGCGCCAGTAGTCGCCGAAGTGATAGCCGCCCGGCCCGAGGATCAGCGTGTTGTTCTTGTGCCCGATCGGGGTCAGGAACGCCGCCGATGCCGCGACCGCCACCGCCATCAGGAACGGATCGGGCGATACCTCCAGCGTGCGGGCCATCTGGATGCCGACCGGGGCGGCGACGATCGTGGTGGCCGTATTGTTGAGCACGTCCGACAAGGTCATGGTCACGATCATCAGAACGGTCAGGATCGCCCAGGCGGGCAACCCGTCGGTCAGAGAGACCAGAGCGCCCGCAATCAGCTCGGTGCCGCCCGAGGTTTCCAGCGCCGATCCCAGCGGTATCATCGACCCCAACAGCACCACCACGGGCCATTCGATATGGTCATAGATCTGCGCAATGGGCAGGATCTTGGTGAGCACATAGCCGATGACCACCAGTCCCAGCGCGATCGGCAGATACACCAGCCCGAGGCTGGCGGCGAGGACCGCGGCCGCGAACAGGCCGATGGCAAGCCACGCCTTGTCGTCCGCCGTCACGTTCAAGCCCCGCCCGGCCAGGGGCAGGCAGCCCAGCCATTCGGTTACGTCGGCGCCATGGTCGCGCGGGCAGAGCAGCAACAGGATGTCACCCGGTTCGACTTCGGTCTTGCGGACCTGTTTGGTGATGCGCCGGCCTTGCCGCGAAATACCGAGCAACACGGTGCTCTGCCGCCAGGTCAGCCCCAGCCCCTGCGCGGTACGTCCCCGGATGCGGGCCGTTTCGGGCACCACGACCTCGATCACCTCCAGCCCCTCTCCGGCGGCGGTCAGGGCCTCCTGCCGGCGGCTGTCGGAAAAGTCGAGGCCAAGAGCGGCGCGAAACTCGTCCAGCGCCTCGGGCGTCGCTTCGAGAACCAGCGCGTCGCCTTCCTTGAGCAGCGCATTTGCGGCGCGGCCATACCGCCGTTTGCCATCGCGGATCAGCCCCAATATCGCCACGTCGGTCTTTTCGGCGGTTTCGTCCAGTTCGGCCAGGCGTTTGCCGATATGCGCGGACTCCGGCGGCACCGTCAATTCGGCGATATACTGCGCCAGCGCGTCGGACGTGTCTGTCTGCGCGCCGCGGTCCGGGATCAGCCGCCAGCCGATCAGCGCGACAAAGATCAGCCCGGTCAGGGCGGCCAACCCGCCCACCGGTGCGAAATCGAACATCTGGTACGGCGCGCCCAGGGCATCGGCGCGGATCGACGCGATGATGATGTTGGGCGGCGTGCCGATCAACGTGGCCATGCCGCCAAGAATGGTTGCGAAACTGAGCGGCATCAGAGTCAGACCCGCCGCGCGCCCGGCCTTGCGCGCGGTCTGAATGTCCACCGGCATCAGCAGCGCAAGCGCGGCGACGTTGTTCATGAAGGCCGACAGTACGGCGCCAATCCCGCCCATCAGCGCGATATGCTGCCCCATCCCGCGCGAGGCATCGACCAGGGTTCGCGTGATCATGAACACCGCGCCCGACCGCACCAGCCCCGCGGACACGACCAGAACCAGCGCGACGATGATGGTCGCGGGATGTCCGAAGCCGGAAAACGCGCCATCGACCGGCACCACGCCCAGCACGACGCCGGCCATCAAGGCGGCGAACGCCACGAGATCATAGCGGAACCGCCCCCACAAGAGCAGCGCGAAGACCGAAATGAAGAGGGCGAACAAGATGATCTGATCCGTGGTCATGCGCCCACCATAGCTTGCGCGCCGGGGCCGGCAAGCCGCTCTCTTGATCCCCTGGCGCGCTAGCGTCTATATGAGCGCCGGATACGCAAACATCACGAGGACGCAACATGGCCGGCCATTCCAAATGGGCCAACATCCAGCACCGCAAGGGGCGCCAGGACGCCGCGCGGTCCAAGCTGTTTTCCAAGCTGTCGAAGGAGATCACCGTCGCGGCCAAGATGGGCGACCCCGATCCCGACAAGAATCCGCGCCTGCGTCTGGCGGTGAAGGAAGCGAAATCGCAGTCGATGCCCAAGGACAACATCGAGCGCGCGATCAAGAAGGCGACCGGCGGCGACGCCGAAGCGTATGAGGAAATCCGCTACGAAGGGTATGGACCCAACGGTGTCGCCGTCATCGTCGAAACCATGACCGACAACAAGAACCGCACCGCATCGAACGTGCGCTCCACCTTTTCGAAGAACGGCGGCAATCTGGGCGAGACCGGTTCGGTCGGGTTCATGTTCGAGCGCAAGGGCGAAGTGGTCTACCCGGCTTCGGCGGGCGATGCGGACACCATCTTCGAGGCCGCGATCGAAGCGGGCGCGGAGGACGTGGAAAGCTCGGAAGACGGGCATGTCATCTGGTGCGCCGATACCGACCTGAACGAGGTCTCCAGCGCGTTGGAGGCGGCGCTGGGCGAGTCTGAATCGACCAAGCTGGTCTGGCGGCCCACGACCACGACCGAGTTGGGGCTCGAGGACATGCAGCGGCTGATGAAGCTGATCGAGGCGCTGGAAGACGACGACGACGTTCAGCGCGTCACCACCAACTTCGAGGCCACGGACGAGGTGATGGCCCAGTTGTGACCTCGGCGGCGGTCGCGCCGGGGCGCGCCCTCCGGCGGCGATCCGAGCGTCAGAAAAAGCTGCTGATCTCCTCCAGCGGCTTTTTCAACTTGGCCACCGCCGGCACGGTCGCCCCATCGGCCGGGTGTCCGACCGCGAGGATCATCGTCGGTTTCTCCGAAGCGGGACGCTGCAGCGCATCGTTCAGGAATCGCATCGGGTTCGGGGTGTGCGTCAGGGTGCTCAGCCCGGCGTGATGCAGCGCCGCCAGCAGAAATCCGGTGGCGATGTTGACGCTTTCGGGCACGTAGTAATTCTTGTAGCGGGTGCCATCTTCGAACTGTCCCCATCTTTGGGCGAATACCACGATGAGCCAGGGCGCGACGGTCAGATGCTCCTTGACCGCATTCGTCCCGATCGGTTCCAGCGCTTTGATCCATTCATCCCCGGCACCGCCGGCATAGAACCGGCGTTCTTCCTCCTCGGCTTCTTCCCGAATGCGCCGTTTCAGCGCCGGATCAGCAATCGCCGCGAAATGCCAGGGTTGGTGATTGGCGCCTGAAGGGGCAGTACCGGCCGTGCGGATGCAGGTTTCGATCACGTCCCGCGGAACGGGCCGGTCCGAGTAGTCGCGGACGGTGTGCCGTTTGCGCATCGTGTCGTGAAAGGCGCGCGCGGCGGCAATCATCTGAGAATCGCTCAGATCGCTGCGGTCGGGCAGGGGAATGGGATCATAGCTGAGCGCATCGCGGGCAAACATGGCCTGTCCTCCGAGGGTCCGGCACTTTATCCGCCGTGGCTAGCCGGGAATCAAGGCAGCGGCAGCGGCGCGTTTGACCGCGTGGGTCAGGGGCACAAGCGCCGGCGCTATGATCCGGCTGACCTGCCACGTCAGCGGCACATGCAAGGGCGCGTCGGGAATGAGCGGGCAGAGACGCCCGGCAGAAACGTGGTCCTTAATCAGTGCCAGAGGGTTCATCCCCCATCCCAGCCCCGCGCAGGCGGCATCGACAAAGGCTTGGGATGACGGAAGGAAATGCGTCGGCGGCGTGATCCGCGGTGCGAAATTGGCGGCGATCCAAGCCTTTTGCAGATTGTCCTTGCGGTTGAAGGTCATGCAGGGCGCGCGCGTCAGCGCGTCGGGCGTGACGCCATCGGGAAACCATCTGCGCAGGAACTCCGGGCTGGCGGTCGCGACATAGGGCAGAACACCCAGAGCAAGCCCGTCGCATCCCGTGACCGGCTTGCCGCCTACGGTAACGGCGGCGCTGACCTCACCCCGCCGCAGCCAATCGGCGGAATGGTCCTGATCGTCGATCACGAGATCGAACAGCACCCCTTCGACCTGCGCCATCGCCGCGACGAACCACGTGGCCAGGCTGTCTGCGGGTACGGCAATCTTCAGGCGAACGGGCCGGTCGTTGCGGTCCAGCGCAAGATCCCGGCTCAACTGCATTTCCAGCAGGCCGACATCCTCGGCATGTTTCGCGATCCTCAAGCCTGCAGCGGTCCCGGTGCAGGGCGGGCCACGATGGACCAACGAGGTTCCGATCCGGTCCTCCAACGCCCGAATCCGCTGGGATATGGCCGACGGCGTCACCAAGAGCTCCTCGGCGGCGGCGTCGAAACTCCCGAGCCGCAGGATTGCCGACAAGGCGGCCATTTGGTGGGGATCGAGCTGCATTAGAGAATCTTAATTCGGATCAACATCTTTAATTGGATTAGTCGCGCGCCGGCAGGTAGTCAATCCGGGCACCGCGCAGGAAATCCAATGTTCTCATCCTTCGTTCCCGGCTTCGCGCTGGGGTTTAGCCTGATCCTGGCAATCGGCGCGCAGAACGCCTTTGTTCTGCGTCAGGGCCTGCGGCGCGAGCATGTCTTTGCCCTGTGCCTGACCTGCGCCGTGTCGGACGCGGTTCTGATCGCGGCCGGTGTGGCTGGCTTTGGCGCCTTGGCCGAAGCCGCGCCGCTCTTCGAGACGGTCATGCGGTACGGCGGCGCGGCCTTTCTCCTCTGGTACGGGCTTCGCAGCCTGAACTCAGCCTGGAAGGGCGGAACTGCGCTTGATCTGGGCCGCGACCGGCGGACCAGCCTTCGCGCGGCGCTGTTGACGGTTCTGGCTTTCACCTGGCTGAACCCGCATGTCTATCTGGACACGGTGGTGCTGATCGGCTCGATTTCGGCGCAATATGACGACAGGTTGGGATTCGCCCTCGGGGCCATGACTTCGAGCTTCGTCTTCTTTTTCATGCTGGGCTATGGCGCGGGTTTCGTTGCGCCCTGGTTCGCGCGGCCGTCCGCCTGGCGGGTGCTGGATACGGTCATAGGGGCCACCATGCTCGCCATCGCGTGGAAACTGGTCGCGATGTGACGGCTTGCCCTGAGGTGGAAATGGGTGTTGAACCGTTAGCATGACAACGATCACCGCCCAATCGCGCCCCCTGGTTGGCATGTTCTGGATGCTCGCTGCCGGGTTCTCCTTTGTGATGATGACCGCCTTGGTCAAGACCATGGGTTCGTCGATGCATCCGGTCCAAGCGGCCTTTCTGCGCTATCTGTTGGGCCTTGTCTTTCTGCTTCCGGCGCTGCGCGCGATCCTCTCGACCCGATTGACGCCCCGGCAGTGGGCCTTGTTCGGGGTGCGGGGCGGGGTACACGCTGTGGGCGTCATGCTGTGGTTCTTTGCCATGACCCAGATTCCCTTGGCCGAAGTCACGGCCATGAACTACCTGACGCCCGTCTATGTCACGTTGGGGGCGGCTCTGTTTCTGGGGGAAAAGCTGGCCTTCCGTCGGGTTGCCGCCGTCATCGTGGCCTTGCTGGGCGTGCTCATCATCCTGCGACCGGGATTTCGCGAAGTTTCCCCGGGACATCTAGCCATGCTTGGCACGTCGCTGGCGCTTGGAGCTTCGTATCTTCTCGCCAAGGCCATGGTCGAGGATGTGCGCCCCTCGGTTGTCGTCGCCCATCTTTCGATCTGGGTGACGATCTTTCTGACCCCGTTTGCCATCGCGGTCTGGACACCGCCCGACTGGTACGAGTTGGGGATACTGTTCCTGATCGCCTGTTTTGCGACGGGTGGTCACTATTTCATGACCCTCGCCATGCAGGCCGCGCCGATCGCGGTGACGCAGCCGGTGACGTTCCTGCAACTCATCTGGGCGACCCTGCTCGGCGCGGCGATGTTCCACGAGCGTGTGGACATCTGGGTGGTCGCGGGGGGCACTCTCATTCTCGGTGCGATCAGTTTCATCACTTGGCGCGAAGCCATGCTGAACCGACGCGCGGTGACGCCGCCGAGCCTTGCCACCAAGTTCTGATCCGAAAGTGGCTGCCAAATCCGGCGCCGGAAGCGGTTATTGATTGACGAGTCAATAAAACTGCCTTAGCGTTTTATCATCAACACGCTTCAACGGGGCCAGACATGCCGAAACTCGGAATGGAGCCGATCCGGCGGGACGCGATCGTGAAGGCCACGATCGCGGAGCTTGGTGTCAAGAAGTCCCTCGATGTGACCGTCAGCCAGATCGCGAAACGCGCCGGTATGTCCAGCGCGCTGGCGCATCACTATTTCGGCGGCAAGGATCAGATCTTTCTTGCCGCAATGCGACGTATCCTGACGGATTTTGGCCACGAAGCAAGGGCGGGGCTCAAGGCCGCCCCGAAAACCGAGCGGGCACAGGCAATCATCCGCGCCTGCTTCGCCCCATCCTGTTTCACCCCCGATGTCATCGCGGCCTGGATGACCTTCTACGTTCTGGCGCAGACCAATGACGATGCCTTGCGCTTGTGGCAGATCTATCAGTCGCGCATACGCTCGAACCTGGTCGATGCGCTGCGCCCGTTGCTCGAAGACCCGGTGGAAGGGGCCGAGAACATGATCGCGCTGATCGACGGGCTATATATCCGGGCGGCTCTCAGCGCGCCGGAAAAGCCGGAAATCGCGGTCAACCACGCCTTGCGGGTTCTCAATACGCTGATCGAGGCCGGAAAATGAAAAAGCCGAATATTCTGATCCTGATGGTGGATCAGCTGAACGGTACCCTGTTTCCCGACGGTCCCGCAGAGTGGCTGCACGCGCCGAACCTCAGGAAACTGGCCGAACGCTCAACCCGCTTTGCCAATGCCTATACCGCCTCGCCGCTCTGCGCGCCGGGGCGGGCCAGCTTCATGTCCGGCCAGTTGCCTTCACGCACCGGGGTCTATGACAACGCCGCCGAGTTCCGCAGCGACATCCCCACATACGCACATCACCTGCGTCGCGCGGGCTATTACACCTGCCTGTCGGGCAAGATGCATTTCGTCGGCCCCGATCAGTTGCACGGTTTCGAAGACCGCCTGACCACCGACATCTACCCGGCCGATTTCGGCTGGACCCCGGACTATCGCAAGCCGGGCGAGCGCATCGACTGGTGGTATCACAACATGGGCTCGGTCACCGGGGCCGGCGTGGCCGAGATCACCAACCAGATGGAGTATGACGACGAGGTCGCCTATCACGCCAAGGCCAAGCTCTATGATCTGGCCCGCGGCAAGGACGACCGCCCGTGGTGCGTGACCGTCAGCTTCACCCACCCGCACGACCCCTATGTTGCACGGCGCAAGTATTGGGACCTGTACGAGGATTGCGAGCATCTGCTGCTGCAGGTCCCGGATCTGGGATATGACAACCAGGATCCGCACGCCAAGCGCATCTTCGACGCCAATGACTGGCGCAGCTTCGACATCACCGAAGAGGATATTCACCGCTCGCGCCGTGCCTATTTCGCCAATATCTCGTACCTGGACGACAAGATCGGCGAAATCCTCGACGTGCTGGAATCCACCCGGCAAGAGGCGATCATCCTCTTCGTTTCCGACCACGGCGACATGCTGGGCGAGCGGGGCTTGTGGTTCAAGATGAACTTCTACGAAGGCTCGGCCCGGGTGCCGCTGATGATCTCGGCGCCGGGCCTGCCGACCGGCCGCATCGACGCCCCGGTTTCGACCATTGACGTGACCCCGACGCTGGGGGAACTGGCGGGCGTTGACATGGCCGAAATCGCCCCCTGGACCGACGGCGAAAGCCTGGTGCCGCTGGCGAACGGCGCCGAGCGCACGGCGCCGGTGCTGATGGAATACGCCGCCGAAGCCTCTTATGCGCCCTTGGTTTCCATGCGCTACGGCAAGTGGAAATACAACCGCTGCGCGCTGGATCCCGATCAGCTCTTCGACCTCGAAGCCGATCCGCACGAGCTGGATAATCTTGCGGACAAGTCCGAACACGCGGGCACGTTGCAGACCCTGCGCGCCAAGTCCGAGGCACGCTGGGATCTGGACCGGTTCGACGCCGAGGTGCGCGCCAGCCAGGCGCGGCGCTGGATCGTCTACGAAGCGCTGCGGCAGGGCGGCTATTACCCGTGGGACTATCAGCCGCTGCAGAAGGCGTCGGAACGCTACATGCGCAACCACATGAACCTGGACAATCTCGAGGAAAGCCAGCGTTTCCCGCGCGGCGAATGACCTCATGATCCTGCCGACAATACCCCGCCAGAGGCATGACAACGCGCCCACGCCGGGGCCAAAGGAGCCGTGAACATGGAAGCAGATTTTGTCATCGTAGGCGCGGGTTCCGCCGGCTGCGCGATGGCTTATCGCCTGAGCGAAGCCGGAGCTTCGGTGCTGGTGATCGAGTATGGCGGCACCGATGCCGGTCCGTTCATCCAGATGCCGGCCGCCCTCAGTTATCCCATGAACATGTCGCGCTATGACTGGGGCTATCAGTCCGAGCCCGAGCCGCATCTGAACAACCGCAGGCTGGCCTGCCCGCGCGGAAAGGTGATCGGCGGTTCCTCGTCGATCAATGGCATGGTCTATGTGCGCGGCCATGCGATGGATTTCGACACCTGGTCCGAGATGGGCGCGGATGGCTGGGCCTATGCGGATGTGCTGCCCTATTTCAAGCGGATGGAAACCTGGCACGATGGCGGTCACGGCGGCGATCCGGCCTGGCGCGGCACCGACGGGCCATTGCACGTGACGCGAGGCCCGCGCTCGAACCCGTTGTTCAAGGCGTTTGTCGAGGCGGGCCGCCAGGCGGGCTACGAAGTCACCGGCGACTACAACGGCCAGAAGCAGGAAGGTTTCGGCCCGATGGAGCAGACCGTCTTTCGCGGGCGGCGCTGGTCGGCGGCCAATGCCTATCTCAAACCGGCGCTGAAACGTCCCAATTGCGATCTCGTGCGTGGCCTCGCTGCCCGGGTGGTCATCGAGGAGGGCCGCGCGACCGGGGTCGAAATCCTGCGTGGCGGCCGAAAGGAACTGGTCCGCGCGCGCCGCGAAGTAGTGGTTGCCGCCTCGTCCATCAATTCACCGAAACTGCTGATGCTGTCGGGCATCGGCCCGGCCGCGCATCTGGCGGAACACGGGATCGGCGTGATTGCGGATCGCCCGGGCGTCGGCGCCAACCTGCAGGATCACCTGGAACTCTACATCCAGAAACAGTCCATCCAGCCGATTACGCTCTACAAATACTGGAACCTGATCGGCAAGGGCGTCATCGGGGCGCAATGGCTGTTCACCAAGACGGGATTGGGGGCGTCGAACCAGTTCGAAAGCGCGGCCTTCATACGGTCGAAACCGGGTGTGAAATACCCGGACATCCAGTATCATTTCCTGCCCATCGCCGTGCGCTATGACGGGCAGGTCGCCGCCGAGGGGCACGGGTTTCAGGCGCATGTGGGGCCGATGCGCTCACCTTCGCGCGGGCGCGTCTCGCTGCGGTCGGCCCGGGTCGAAGATGCGCCGGTGATCCGGTTCAACTACATGAGCCATGAAGAAGACTGGCAGGATTTCCGCACCTGCATCCGCCTGACCCGCGAGATCTTTGCGCAGGACGCCTTCAAGCCCTTCGCAGGCAAGGAGATCCAGCCCGGCGATGCGGTTCAGACCGACGAAGAACTCGACGCCTTCATCGCCGAACATGCCGAGAGTGCCTATCACCCCTGCGGCACCTGCCGCATGGGCCGGGCGGACGATCCCGATGCGGTCGTCGATCCGCAGGGGAGGGTGATCGGCGTCGATGGTTTGCGGGTTGCGGACAGCTCGGTCTTTCCGCAGATCACCAACGGCAACCTCAACGCGCCGTCGATCATGGTGGGCGAGAAGGTCTCGGATCATCTGCTGGGCCGCGACCCCTTGCCTCGCGCGAATGACGCGCCCTGGATTCACCCTAATTGGAAGGTGGCGCAACGCTGAAAAGCCGTCGGGTTTGATCCGGGTCAAAGCGACGGTTCCATCTGGCGCCTAACTGTGGAGGCAACACGCAAAACAAGGAGCGCACAGGATGTCCCACACCCCCCATGAGTTGGCCGAAGAGTTCCCGGACAAGGTCGAACTGATGAGCCAGCTCAAGCAGTCGGATGCGCATTTCGCGCGGTTGGCGGACGAGTATCACGAGATCAACCGGGCCGTGCACCGGGCCGAAACCAATATCGAACCGATGGAGGAATTGGCCGAGGTCGATCTGCGCAAAAAGCGCGCGGCCCTGAAGGATCAGATCTGGGGCATCCTGTCCAAAGCCTGAGCCTGCCGCGAACCTAAAGGGTGCGCGCATTGCGCCCCTCCAAGGCGGGCGGCAGCGGTCTGGGTGATTTCCGAACGATGGGCGGTCAGTTCACCTGATACGGCAGGGTGCCGCGCGTGTTGGCGTCGATCGTCAGACGGCGTTCAAGTGGCGGCACCGAGCGTTGGTGGCAGGTCTTCCGCTCGCAGATGCGGCAGGAAATGCCGATCGGTTCATAGGCGCTGGCATTGTGGATATCCAGGTTGTCGGCATAGACCAGCGCGTCCGCGTGCCGAACCTCGCATCCCAGTGCGATGGCATAGCGGCGCACCGGCGCGCCGAAGGAACCGGCCGGCTTGGACACGTCCCGCGCCAGCGAGATGTAACGGACTCCGTCCGGCGTTTCGGCAAGCTGGCGCAGGAAATGGCCGGGTGTCTCGAACGCCCGGTGGACATTCCATAGCGGGCAGGCGCCGCCGAAACGCGCAAATTGCAGGCGCGTGGCGGAGTGGCGCTTGGTGATCGTTCCGGCCTGGTCCACGCGCACGAAGAAAAACGGAATGCCCTTAGCGCCCGGCCGTTGCAGGGTGGAGAGGCGATGGGCGACCTGTTCGATCGAGGCGCCGAACCGGTTGCTGAGCATCTCCAGATCGTGACGGCACTCCTGCGCCGCCGCGAGGAAAGCGCCATAGGGCATCAGGGCCGCGCCCGCGAAGTAGTTCGCCAGACCGATCTTGGCGATGGCGCGGGCCTCGTCACTCTGGAACCGGGCAAAGTCGAGCGTCGCCTCGAGCAATTGATTCTGGCTCAGCAGAGCGACCTGAAGCAGGAGTTGAAACACCTGGGTCTGCGGCGCGGCGCGGGTCGAGAGGCGCAGCGTTTTCGACGGCGCGTCATAACTGCGCAGCGACTCGATGTCAGAAAACTCCACCTGAATCCCGCGGTCGGTCAGGCTTTGCAAAGCCGCGGTGCGAATGTCGCCCGTTTCCCTGGCCCGGTCGGCGAAACGCTCGGCGGCGCGGTCCACCGCATCGATGTAATTGTCGCAATAGTGGAAGAAGTCGCGCACCTCTTCCCACGGGCTGGCCTGAATGCGGGCATCCTCGCGCCCCAGGGCTTCGTCCAGCGAAGCCAGCCGTTCGTGGGTCTGCCGATAGGCGCGGTGTAATTCGATGAAGGCGCGCGCCAGTGCGGGCGCGTTCGATGCGGTCAGGCGCAGATCGGCAAGCGGCGGCACGGCGTCGGCAAAGATCGGATCGGCCAGCGCCTCGCGCATGTCCGACACCAGCCGTTCACTGTCGCCGGTGCTGAGCTCGGTCACGTCCAGGCCGAATTCCTGCGCCAGCGCCAGGACGACCGTGGTCGAGATCGGGCGGTTGTTGTTCTCCATCTGGTTCAGATAGGGCAGCGAAACGCCCAGTTTTCCGGCGAAATCCTTTTGCGTCAGCGAAAGACGGGTGCGGATTTCGCGCAGCTTCGCTCCGGCATAGAGTTTCTGAGTGGCCATAGGCGCGCCTTTGCGGATTTGCTTTTGCGCAGGCTATCTTTGCAAAACAAGCGGTGCAAGCCGTCAGAGGCCGAGTTGACGCTCGCGCCAGATCACCACCTGGATTGCCAGAACCGCAAGGATCGCGGTTGCGAACATCAGCCACAACAACGGCAGCGCGCCCGTCTGGGGCGTGAGCAGCGCACCGGCCAGGGCGCTGAGCGCCGCGCCGCCGCCCAGCATGATCGCGCCGCTCAGACCCGAGGCGGTCGCCGCGAGATGCGGACGCACCGACAGCGACCCTGCGGTGGCGTTCGGAATCGACATGCCGTTTCCAAGCCCGACAAAGGTCATCAGTCCGAAAAAGGAGACCGCGCTGCCGTGGCCGGCAAGGACGATGAGGATCGACAGGCCGACGCCGAATGCGTTCAGCCAGCACCCCCAAAGCACCATGTGGTTCACGCCGAACCGGGTCGAAAAACGGCCGCTGATGAAATTCCCGAAGAAATAGCCCAGAGCCGGCGCGCCGAAATAGAGCCCGACCTCGGCCGGGTTCATCCCGAACACCTCGGTGCCCACGAACGGCGCGCCTCCCAGATAGGCAAAGAACGCGCCCGAGGAGAAACCGCAGGCCAGCGCATAGCCCCAGAATCGAGGCGAGGTGAGCAGCTCGGGATACTCCCGAAACTGCTGAACCAGGGTCTTGCCGCTCTTGAGCGCGGTTTCGCCAAAGTCGGAATGGGTGAGGAACAGGGTCAACCCGCCCAGGAGGAACAGCAGCCAGAAATTCGCCTGCCACCCGAATGCCTCGTCGAGAAAGCCGCCGATCGCCGGGCCGATCATCGGCACCACGGCCATTCCCATGGTCACGTAGCCCAGCATCGAGGCGGCCTGGTCCTGATCGTACATGTCCCGAACGGCGGCGCGGCTGAGAACGATGCCCACGGCGATCACCGCCTGGCACATGCGAAAGAACAGAAAGATCTCGGCGTTCGGAGCAAAGATGCAGCCCAATGTCACCAGCAGAAACAGGGCGATTCCCCACAGGATCACCGGCCGCCGCCCGGCCTTGTCCGCAAGCGGGCCGATGACGACCTGCATCACCGCATTGACGCCCAGATACAGCGCGACGGACAGTTGCATGACCCGGTAATCCGTCTGGAAATGGCTGGTCATGTTGGGCAGGCTGGGCAGGAAAATGTTCATGCTCAACGCCGACAGGCCCGACAGCAGAATGAGCGTCGCCAGGGTGGGCGGGCTGCGGTGGCTTTTGGCGGAACTGAACTGCATGGTTCGCATCTAGGCCAAGCCTGTCGCCAATTCCAAGACCCCGCTGGTGGGTTAATGTGTTAATTAGCTATTTTGCGTTTCGCGTCAGACATGTTGCCAACAGTTTGCAAATTTGCCGAAAAACCCTTTGGCCGAACCCCGCGACACTATATGGTCCGTCCAAATTTCACAGGGGATAATCGCGATGAAAGACATCCTTTCCGAACTCGAGGATCGCCGCGGCGCCGCGCGGCTGGGCGGCGGGAAAAAACGGATCGACGCACAGCACGCCCGCGGCAAGCTGACGGCGCGCGAACGGATCGAACTCTTGCTCGATGAGGACAGCTTCGAAGAATTCGACATGTTCGTCAGTCATCGCTGCACCGATTTCGGGATGGAACAGCAAAAGCCCGCCGGCGACGGTGTGGTGACGGGATGGGGCACGATCAACGGACGCATGGTATATGTCTTCAGCCAGGACTTCACCGTGTTCGGTGGATCGCTCAGCGAAACCCACGCGCAGAAGATCTGCAAGATCATGGACATGGCGATGCAGAACGGGGCGCCGGTGATCGGCATCAACGACTCGGGCGGGGCGCGAATCCAGGAAGGCGTGGCCTCCTTGGCGGGCTATGCCGAGGTGTTCCAGCGCAACATCATGGCCTCGGGCGTGGTGCCGCAGATCTCGGTCATCATGGGTCCGTGCGCGGGCGGCGCGGTCTACAGCCCGGCGATGACCGACTTCATCTTCATGGTCAAGGACACGTCCTATATGTTCGTGACCGGTCCCGACGTCGTCAAAACCGTGACCAACGAAGTCGTGACCGCCGAGGAACTGGGCGGCGCCTCGACCCATACCCGAAAGTCCTCGGTTGCCGATGGCGCGTTCGAAAACGACGTTGAAGCGATGGCCGAGGTGCGCCGGCTGGTCGATTTCCTGCCGCTCAACAATCGCGACAAGCCGCCGGTGCGCCCGTTCTTCGATCAGCCGGATCGTCTGGAGATGTCGCTGGACACGCTGGTGCCGGAGAACCCGAACACGCCCTACGACATGAAGGAGCTGATCGTCAAAGTGGCGGACGAAGGCGATTTCTACGAGATCCAGGAAGACTTCGCCAAGAACATCATCACGGGATTCATCCGCCTGGAAGGCCGCACTGTCGGTGTTGTCGCCAACCAGCCGATGGTGCTGGCCGGGTGCCTGGACCTGGACAGCAGCCGCAAGGCGGCGCGGTTCGTGCGCTTCTGCGACTGTTTCGAGATCCCGATCCTGACCTTTGTCGATGTTCCGGGTTTCCTGCCCGGCACCAGCCAGGAACACAACGGTGTCATCAAGCACGGCGCCAAGCTGCTCTTTGCCTATGGCGAGGCGACGGTGCCCAAAGTGACCGTGATCACCCGCAAATCCTATGGCGGAGCCTATGTGGTGATGGCGTCCAAGCACCTCAGGGGCGATTTCAACTATGCCTGGCCGACGGCCGAGATCGCCGTGATGGGCGCCAAGGGTGCGACCGAAATCATCCACCGCGCCGATCTGGACGATGCCGAAAAGACCGCGGCGCACACCCAGAACTACGAGGACCGCTTCGCCAATCCATTCGTTGCGGCCGAGCGCGGTTTCATCGATGAGGTGATCATGCCGCATTCGACGCGCCGCCGGGTGTCGCGGGCTTTTGCCTCGCTGCGCAACAAGCAACTCAAGAATCCCTGGAAGAAACACGACAACATTCCGTTGTGAGGCCATCGGGTGCGGCATTGCCCACCCTCACGGAGCGAGCCATGACCAAACTCTGGCAGAACCAGGCATTCACCGTGTCCCACGCCGACAATTCCGCATTTGTCGGCGAAGGGTTGCGGGCCTTTTTCGAGTACCGTGACCTGGGTATTCGCGCGGCGACGCAGGGCCGGTTCGGGGCGCATGTCATCCGGGCGGTGCCCGGCATGGAAAGCCCCGGTGCGTGGCATTCGCACGATCTGGACTTCCAGATGGTCTATGTCACCAAGGGATGGGTCGTCTTCGAGTACGAAGGGCAGGGGGAACACGTGCTGCGCGCCGGGTCGTGCGTGCTGCAACCGCCCGGCATCGTGCATCGCGAAGTCCGGCATTCCGATGATCTGGAACTGATCGAGATCATCTCGCCCGCGACTTTCGACACAAGGGACGAAGGCGAACCATGATCCGGTTCGGGCAGAATGGAACCGTGCGCGCCCACCGCGCCGCACCTGCAACCCCGGCAAGAGGAGCCCGCCGCCGGCGGGGCCGGGGTTGCGGTCTGAGTCTGACCGCGCTGCCCATCGTTTTCGGCTCTTTCGCCTGGGCCGAAGCCAACCTGCCTGTACCGTCGGGTCAACCCGTCCGCCTGCAGGAGGTTTTGCTTGACAGCAACCCCGGCGAACTTTGGGTCCGTTTCCGCTTTGTCGCGCCCAAGATCGGCGCGAATGCGGGGCAGATCGGGTATGACGTGGCCAGCGTGGACATGGAGCATCTGTGCGAGACGCTGGCGGTTCCCTATGTGGTACGGCACCAGCTGGAACCGGCCCGGGTCATCATTTCCCTGGCGGATCGCGACCTGGAATTCGGTCAGTCGGCACTGGATGCGACGCAGTTCTTCGAGGCGTACCGGCTGGAAGAGACCGCCTGCATTTGGGAAGGGCTCTGAACGATGGCAATTGCGCCCAATTTCCGGCAGAAACTTGCGTCTTTGAAGGCACACCCCTCGGGCACGTGCAATTCCGGATGTTTTTCTTCCTTTTTTTCGGATACGGTCTGCCGTGATCGCGGAACCGTGATCTCAACCTCGGAATTGAGGCAGGTGGGGTATGGATGCCCCGCCATTTTTGAAAGCAAAGTCAGGAGACATAGATGTCGAAGTGCATCAAATTCCTCGCAATGGTGGCATTCGTTGGAACCGTTGCCGCGTGCGGACAGCAAGAAGAAGAAGTCATCGTGGTCGAACCGGTCACGACCGAGCCGACCTACACCGGCAAGCTCTGATTTCGGTGCAGGACCGGTCCCACGGCCGGTCCTGACCCAGCCGGCGGCCCCGCACCGGGGAGGGCTGCCATGCTGAAGCATCGCGGTTTTCCGAGCCGCCTGCCCGGAACCGATTTCCAGTTCACCATTCGCCGCGCCAATCCCAAGGGCGTGACGCCGCTGACCCGCCGCGAACGGTTCCGCGACCGCAAACCTGCGGACCGCCGGGCCGATTCCGCCTTCCTTCAGGCGCTTTGGGATCATTTCGGGGACCAACCCTTCGAGCGCGGCAATCTGGATGCAGGACGTTTGAGCTGGCTGTTCGGGCGTGAGGTGGTACCGGCCGAAGACCCCTTTGATCCAGCAAGTTACGAGGCGTTGCTGGTCCTCGACTTGGATGCGGCGCGCCTGTCGTTTCCGGATGTGTTCGGGGAGGGCGAATGATGGCGCCGACCCGCGAAACCGCACCGGCGCGCGTGCAACGTACCAAGGGGCTCGTCTCCTCGATCGGCGCAAAACCGCGCGTGCATCCTGGGAATGGGCAGAAACTGGCCGGATTCCCCGAACCTGATTTCGGGATATTGGCGCAGCCTCGGGAACAAAGCACAGTGGTCGGGCCGTGCGGCACTTCTTTGCCTGCGCCGCACTTGCACCTACTATTCCGTACCCCTTCCTTCGGCGGGCGGGTCCATGCCTTCAGCATCGACCGGCCCGTCTTTTTCCTTTGGCAATTTTCCGCCACAACGCGGCAGGGATTTGCGCAGGCCGACGCCATACGCCGAATTTTCTTGCAGCACACCGCAAAACGACGGCAACACGCGCAGGAGCAGTCAACAAGGATATTGGGGTGGCACTCATGCGGAAAACACGCTTCCTTTCGGTCTTCGGCCTGTGCGCCGGGCTTGCAGCCTGCGGCGACACGACCGGCGAGCAGGCACTTTTCGGCGGCAGCGCAGGGTTGTTGGGCGCGCTCGTCCTCGATGCGAACCCGGTGCTTGGCGCAGCGGCCGGCGCAGCGGGCAACCTGCTGTATTGCGAAGTGCAGAAGACCTGCAACTGATCGGAAAAACCTGAATCTGGCCGTTTCCGGCCAGTCGGAACGCACGTGGAACGCCGTTCCGGGCAGTCATGTCCGGGGCGGCGTTTTGCGTCTGAAACCACCCAAGACAAAGGACGTTCAATGTTCGACAAGATCCTGATCGCCAACCGGGGCGAGATTGCCTGCCGGGTCATCAAGACGGCGCGGAAGATGGGTATCGCCACCGTCGCCATTTACTCGGATGCGGACAAGCAGGCGCTGCATGTCCAGATGGCCGACGAAGCCGTCCATATCGGACCACCGCCGGCGAACCAGTCCTACATCGTGATCGACAAGGTGATGGACGCGATTCGCCGGACCGGGGCACAGGCCGTGCATCCCGGCTACGGCTTTCTGTCGGAGAACGCCAAGTTCGCCGAGGCGCTGGAGACCGAAGGTGTGGCGTTTGTCGGCCCCCCGAAAGGCGCGATCGAGGCGATGGGGGACAAGATCACCTCGAAGAAGATCGCTCAAGAGGCGAATGTCTCCACCGTTCCCGGCTACATGGGCTTGATCGAAGATGCCGACGAGGCCGTGAAGATCAGTCAGCAAATCGGCTATCCGGTGATGATCAAGGCCAGCGCCGGTGGCGGCGGCAAGGGGATGCGGATCGCCTGGAACGACGACGAGGCGCGCGAGGGTTTCCAGTCGTCCAAGAACGAGGCTGCCAGCAGTTTCGGTGACGACCGGATCTTCATCGAGAAATTCGTCACCCAGCCGCGCCATATCGAGATCCAGGTGCTGTGCGACAGCCATGGCAACGGCATCTATCTGGGCGAGCGGGAATGCTCGATCCAGCGCCGGAACCAGAAGGTCGTGGAAGAGGCGCCTTCGCCGTTCCTCGATCCCGACACGCGCAGGGCGATGGGCGAACAGGCGGTCGCGCTGGCCAAGGCCGTGGGCTATTCAAGCGCCGGTACGGTCGAGTTCATCGTCGATGGCCAGAAGAATTTCTATTTCCTCGAAATGAACACCCGCCTTCAGGTCGAACACCCTGTGACCGAACTGATCACCGGTGTCGATCTGGTTGAACAGATGATCCGCGTGGCGGCCGGAGAAAAACTGTCGATCACGCAGGACGACGTGACGCTGACCGGCTGGGCCATCGAAAACCGGCTTTATGCCGAGGATCCGTATCGCAACTTCCTGCCGTCCATCGGAAGGCTGACCCGCTATCGTCCGCCGGCCGAGATCGCGGCCGGACCGCTGCTGACCAACGGCAAGTGGCAGGGCGCGGCACCCGAGGGCGCGACCGCCGTCCGCAACGATACCGGCGTCTACGAGGGTGGCGAGATCTCGATGTATTACGATCCGATGATCGCCAAGCTGTGCACCTGGGCGCCGACCCGCGAGCAGGCGATCGAGGCGATGCGCGTGGCGCTGGACAGTTTCGAGGTCGAGGGGATCGGCCACAACCTGCCGTTCCTCAGCGCGGTGATGGACCATCCGAAATTCGTCAGCGGCGACATGACCACCGCCTTCATCGCCGAAGAATACCCAGACGGGTTCCAGGGCGTGACCCTGCACGAGGACGACCTGCGCCGCATCGCCGCCTCTTGCGCGGCCATGCATCGGGTTGCCGAGATACGACGCACCCGCGTTTCGGGCCGCATGGACAACCACGAACGCAAGGTGGGCACCGAATGGAAGGTCAGCCTACAGGGACACGAATACAACGTCGTGATCGCGGCCGATCCAGACGGATCGACGGTCACATTCGAGGGCGGCGGCTCCTATCGCGTGACTTCGGACTGGACGCCGGGCGACCAGCTGGCGACGCTGGAGGTGGATGGCGCCCTTCTCGTTCTCAAGGTCGGGAAGATCTCGGGCGGGTTCCGCATCCGCAACCGGGGCGCCGACCTCAAGGTGCATGTGCGCACCCCGCGACAGGCGGAACTGGCCAAGCTGATGCCCGAGAAACTGCCGCCGGACACCTCCAAGATGCTGCTCTGCCCGATGCCGGGACTGATCGTGAAGGTCGATGTCGAGGTGGGGCAGGAGGTTCAGGAGGGCCAGGCGCTCTGCACCGTCGAGGCGATGAAGATGGAAAACATCCTTCGGGCCGAAAAGAAGGGCACCGTCGCCAAGATCAATGCCGGCCCCGGCGACAGCCTTGCCGTGGACGACGTGATCATGGAGTTCGAGTGACCGGGATTGTCCCGGTCGCGCCTTCGGGAAAGGTCAATCTTGCCGGACGGATCGAAATACGCACCGATACGGGTTCCGACGGGCTGCGCGATGCATCAATTGCCTTCGCGCCGTTCGCGGACCTCGCGTTCGCGCATCGGTGTCTTGTCGATCGAGCGGCTGATTTCACGGACGCTCCACGGGGACGGTTTGCGGAGCTTGACCACGCCGTCCTTGTCCACCAGCACCATCTGGAATCCGCGCGGGCGCAGCTTGCTGCGCACCGGTGATCGGGCCTTGGGATCGGTATCGGTCAAAACCACCACGTCGCGGTCCCGCAGCATGTCCTCGCCCTGCCGCAGCATCTCGATCTGCTGCTGGAACCGGGGATCGGCAGGCGTGTCGGAAAACACGACGATGGGCCGGTTGATCCACAGAAACTCGCTCAGATCGCTGTCGCCCGCGGGACGGATCAATTCGTCCTCTGCCGGCAGCGTGCCATCCGCCGCAACAGCCATGACGGGGATTAGTGCAGAGAAAACAATGGCTAGCGTGCGTATCATTCGGTCTCCTGTCAGATTGAATATAGACGGAGTTGCGGCGATTGCGACCGCTGAAATGCGCCCGGTCCGCAAAAAGTTTAACATTAATCGCTTCGTCAGGGGTTCGGCATGACGGTCGTCGTGATCCCGTTGATGCGGCCGCGCAAGGCCGCCCGACCGAAAGGCGAAGCCATGGATGTCATTCTGCATGTCGGAGCGCATCGCTGCGCCACCACCAGTTTTCAGCACTACCTGCGGCGCAACGCCGGGTTCCTGGCGGCGAACGGGATCGGATTCTGGGGGCCGATGCGGGTGCGCGGCACGGTCCTGCCCGCTATCGAGGAGTCCCGGAGGTCAACGGTGGTTAAGCCGGATGCCGCGACGCGGCTTGCCAGAACGGCAGGACGCGGGGTGGAGCGCCTGATCGTGAGCGACGAAAACATTTCGGGCACGATGGCGGGCAATCTGCGGCTGGCATCGCTCTATCCGGCAATCGGCACGCGGCTGGCCGCGGTTTCTCGGCTTTTCGGCGGTCGCGTTTCGGATCTCGTTTTCAACATCCGGAGCCTGGACCAGTACTGGGCCTCGGCCATCGCCTTCCGCATGGCCAAGAGCCACAGAGCCCCCGGCCGCACCCGGCTGGGTCGCATCGCGCGGCATGGCCGGAGCTGGCGCAACGTGATCACCGAGGCCGCAGCCGCGGTGCCGAACGCCCGCGTATGGGTGCTTCCGTTCGAGGAGTTCGCCGGCGCGCCGGACGCGCAGCTTTGTGCCGTCCTGGGCCGGCCGGTGCCCAAACTTCACGCCGCACGGCAGCTCAACGCCGTTCCGCGTCCGTGGGCGAACCCTCTGGCGGCCGCCCAGGCAACGCTCGGCGGTTGCGCCACGCCGTTCACGACCGCGCAGGTCGCGCGGCTGCGCGCGCGCCATGCCGAAGACCTGACCTGGCTGGCCACCGGGGCCGACGGCGTGGCCGACCTTGTGCACTCCCCATTCAAGAACACAGACGGGGCAAACCTTGTCCTGACCCCAACGACAAGAGGAAATCAAGATGACCAAGACCGACGACTGGCGCGCGCTGGCTGAGAAGGAGTTGCGCGGCCGTTCCGTTGACGACCTGACCAGGACGACGCTGGAAGGCATCCCGGTCAAGCCGCTTTACACCGAGGATGACACCGCCAACCTGCCGCACATGGGTACGTTGCCGGGCTTTGCGCCCTTTACCCGCGGCGTCAGGGCGACGATGTATGCCGGGCGCCCCTGGACCATCCGCCAGTATGCAGGTTTCTCGACCGCCGAGGAATCGAACGCCTTCTACCGCCGCAATCTGGCGGCCGGTCAGCAGGGCGTTTCGGTGGCGTTCGACCTGGCCACCCACCGCGGCTATGACAGTGACCACCCGCGCGTGGTGGGCGACGTGGGCAAGGCGGGCGTGGCGATCGACAGCGTCGAAGACATGAAGATCCTGTTCGACGGCATTCCGCTGGATCAGGTCTCGGTCTCGATGACGATGAACGGCGCGGTGATCCCGATCCTGGCGAATTTCATCGTCACGGGCGAAGAGCAGGGCCATGACAAATCCGTGCTGGCGGGCACCATTCAGAACGACATTCTGAAAGAATTCATGGTGCGCAACACCTACATCTACCCGCCGGAACCGTCGATGCGGATCATTTCGGACATCATCGCCTATACCTCGGACCACATGCCCAAGTTCAACTCGATCTCGATCTCGGGCTACCACATGCAGGAGGCCGGGGCGAACCTGGTGCAGGAGCTGGCCTATACCCTGGCCGACGGGCGCGAATACGTTCGCGCCGCCATCGACGCGGGCATGGACGTGGACAAGTTCGCGGGCCGCCTGTCGTTCTTCTTTGCCATCGGCATGAACTTCTTCATGGAGATTGCCAAGCTGCGCGCCGCGCGCACCCTGTGGCATCGGGTGATGACCGAGTTCGGCGCCAAGTCGGAACGCTCGAAGATGCTGCGCACCCATTGCCAGACCTCGGGCGTGTCGCTGCAGGAACAAGACCCCTACAACAACGTGATCCGCACGGCCTATGAGGCGCTGAGCGCGGTTCTGGGCGGCACCCAGTCACTGCACACCAACGCTCTGGACGAGGCGATCGCGCTGCCCACCGATTTCTCGGCCCGGATCGCCCGCAACACCCAGCTGATCCTGCAGGAAGAGACCGGCGTGACCGACGTGGTCGATCCGCTCGCCGGGTCTTATTACGTCGAAAGCCTGACCAACGAGTTGATCGACAAGGCCTGGGCGCTGATGGAAGAGGTCGAGGAGATGGGCGGCATGACCAAGGCCGTGGAAAGCGGCATGCCCAAGCTGCGGATCGAGGAAAGCGCGGCCCGCCGTCAGGCGATGATCGACCGGGGCGAAGAGGTGATCGTCGGCGTCAACAAGTACCGCAAGGACAAGGAAGACCCGATCGAGATCCTCGAGGTCGACAACCAGGCCGTCCGCGAAGCGCAGATCGCCCGGCTGGAGCGCATCCGCGCGACCCGGGACGAGGCTGCCTGTCAGGCCGCACTGGATGAACTGACCCGCCGCGCGAAAGAAGGCGGCAACCTGCTCGACGCGGCGGTCGAAGCCGCCCGCGCCCGCGCATCCGTAGGAGAAATCAGCATGGCGATGGAAAAGGAATTCGGCCGTCATCGGGCCGAGGTGAAAACGCTCGCCGGAGTGTACGGCGCGGCCTATGAGGGGGACGAGGGCTTTGCCGCGATCCAGAAGGCGATCGAGGCGTTCGCCGAGGCCGAAGGCCGCCGTCCGCGTTTGCTGGTGGTCAAGATGGGGCAGGACGGGCATGACCGCGGCGCCAAGGTGATCGCCACCGCCTTTGCCGATATCGGCTTTGACGTGGATGTCGGCCCGCTGTTCCAGACCCCGGCCGAAGCCGCGCAGGACGCCATCGACAACGATGTGCATGTGGTGGGCATATCCAGCCAGGCCGCGGGCCACAAGACGCTGGCGCCGCAGCTGGTCGAAGAGCTGAAGAAGGCCGGTGCCGAGGACATCATCGTGATCTGCGGCGGCGTGATCCCGCAGCAGGACTATCAGTTCCTGTACGATCACGGTGTCAAGGCGATCTTTGGCCCGGGGACCAATATCCCCGAGGCGGCGCAGGACATCCTGCGGCTGATCCGCGAAGCGCGCGGCTGATCCGTGTTCGAGGGAGCTGTCTGCCCCCTCTGCACAATGCCCGCGGCATTGTGCATTCACCCCCGAGGATATTTTGCGCCAGATGAAGCGAGCGGGGATGGGATTTTTGTGCTACCGGATGGCAATCCGGCCAAAGTGGGAAAGGCGGAGGCTCTGCCATGGAACTCGATCATCTCGCGGTTGCGGCGGCGACGCTGGACGAGGCCGTTGCGCATGTCGAGTCTGCGCTGGGCGTCCCGCTGCAACCGGGCGGGCGGCATGACAAGTTCGGCACGCATAACAAGCTGTTGGGACTGGCGGGTGGGCTGTACCTGGAGGCCATCGCCGCCGACCCCGACGCGCCCGATCCGGGCCGGCCGCGCTGGTTCGACCTGGACAGTTTCAGCGGCGCTCCGCGCCTGATCAACTGGATATGCCGCGTGCCCGATCTGGAGGCGGCACTGGCGGCGATGCCGGAGGGCGTGGGCACCGCGATCGAGCTGACCCGCGGCGATCTGCGCTGGACCATGGCTGTGCCCGATGACGGGCGGTTGCCGTTCGACAACCTGTTCCCGGCGCTGATCCAATGGCGGGGTAGACTGCACCCGGCGGCGATGCTGGCGCACAGCGGCTGCGCCCTGAGGCGGCTGATCGTGTCGCATCCGCAGGCAGACGGCCTCGCGGCGATCCTGGGAACGCTCGAGCGGGTGGACTTCACCACGGGCCCGGCGGGATTGCGGGCCGAGATCGAAACACCTGACGGGCTGCGGGTTCTGGAATGACCGTTCGTCCCGCCCGGTCGGAAGACGCTCCCGCGATCGCGGCCATCGCGAATACGATCATTCGCGACACCCTGATCACGTTCACGACCGAGGAACGCACTGCGGCCACGGTCGCCGCCGAGATTGCCGCGGCAAAGGGATGTTTCCTGGTGGCGGAACGCGAAGGACGGGTTGTCGGCTTTGCAAGTCTCGGACCGTTTCGCGGCGGACCGGGATACAGGCACAGCATGGAGCATTCGGTACAGATTGCGCCGCAGGCGCGCGGGCAGGGGATCGGGCGCGCCTTGATGCAGCGCCTCGAACAGGCCGCGCGCGACAGCGGCGTGCATGTGCTGGTCGCGGGCATCTCGGCCGAGAACCCGGCCGGCATCGCGTTTCATGCCGCGCTCGGGTTTGACGAGGTTGGCCGGATGCAGCAGGTCGGGCGGAAATGGGGCCAATGGCTGGACCTTGTGCTGATGCAGAAAATTCTTGCCGACGAGGTTTAGGTCGCACCTGACACCGACCGACCGGCAGGCTAGGGTGACACCATGTCGATCTGGAGCCGCATAACCGACGCATTGAGCGCCTTGAGGCAGGGCGAAAGCCTGGCCGAGGTGTTCGAGCGTCTGCGCACGCCCCCCGAGAAATCGGTGGCTTTCGCGATTGCCGTGATCGCGCTGGGGGCGAAGATGGCCAAGGCCGACGGGCTGGTCACGCGCGACGAGGTTGCGGCTTTTCGCGAGGTGTTCCAGATCGCCCGCGAGGACGAGGCCGGGGCGGCGCGCGTGTTCAACATGGCCCGCACCGATGTCGCCGGGTATCAGGAATATGCGCGCAAGATCAAGCGGATGTTCGACGACGACAGCACGACCCTGTGCGACCTGATGGAAGGACTGTTCCACATCGCGATGGCCGACGGGTTCTACCACCCCGGCGAGAACCGGTTTCTCGAAGATGTCAGCCGGATATTCGGCCAGACCGACACCCAGTTTCGGGCGCTGCGGGCACGCTTCGTGCCGGATGCGCCGGCCGATCCCTATACCGTGCTCGGGGTGCCGCCGGACATGCCGATCCGCGAAATCCGCAAGGTCTGGCGGCAACTGGTGCGGGAAACCCATCCCGACGCGATGCTGGCGCGCGGGGTACCCGAAGAAGCGATCCGTCTGGCCGAGAAGAAGATGATCGACATCAACCGCGCCTGGGACGAGATCAACGGCGCCAGGGTCTGATCCGATGCGGCTGGCGACCTACAACGTGGAATGGTTCGCCAACCTCTTCGACCGGGACGATCGGTTGATCGTGGATGACGAGTGGTCGGGCCGGCACGACGTCACCCGCGCGCAGCAGGTCGAAGCGATTGCCAAGGTACTGACCGCCGTGGATGCGGATGCCCTGCTGGTGGTCGAGGCGCCCAATACCGGGCGCAGCCAGAACACGGTGCGCGCCCTGCAGGGATTTGCCGACGCGTTCGATCTTCGCACCCGCAGGGCAGTCATGGGATTTGCCAACGAAACCCATCAGGAACTGGCGCTGCTGTTCGATCCGGATCGGATCGACGCCCGGCACGATCCGCAGGGCGCGGAGACAGGCAAGAAGGGCAGCGCCGATGCCCCACGTTTCGACGGAACGTTCCGCATCGATCTGGACATCGACGCGACCGAGGATCTGGTCCGGTTCTCCAAACCGCCCATCGAGCTTGCGGTCCGCACCGCCGCCGGCAACGAGATCCGGGTGATCGGCGCGCATCTGAAATCCAAGGCGCCCCATGGCGCGGACACCCGTGACGAGGCGATCCAGATGTCGATCGCGAACCGGCGCAAGCAGCTGGCCCAGGCCATCTGGTTGCGGCAGCGGATCGAGCGGCATCTGGTCGATGGCGAAGACGTGATCCTGCTGGGCGATCTGAATGACGGCCCCGGTCTGGACGAATTCGAGCACCTGTTCGGGCGATCCTCGGTCGAGATTCTGCTTGAGGCCGGGCTGTTCGATCCGCACGCCGCCAAGGCGACCCAATTGCGGCCGGGGCCGCTCCCGGCAACGGCGCGCTTCCAGCTGCCGGGCGAAGCGCGGTTTCTTCAGGCGCTGCTCGACTACATCATGATCAGCCCCGGCCTCAGGGACAAATCGCCGGTCTGGCGCATCTGGCATCCCTTCGACGATCTGGAATGCTGGCGGCTGCCGGAGTTGCGCGAGGCGTTGCTGACCGCTTCGGACCATTTTCCCGTCACGCTGGATATTGACCTTTGAACGTCCTGTCCCGCCCACCTATATTTCGGTCATGCGACATCTCGTTGCCATCGCCGCGCTTTTCGCGCTGACGTCCGGTCCGGCCCATGCCCAGGAGGACGACGGGAAATCCCTGATGGAGCAGGGGGCCGAACTGTTCCTCGAAGGGTTGCGGCAGGAAATGGAACCGGCCTTTGACGGCCTGCGCGATCTGGCGCTGCAATTCGGACCGTCGATGCGCTCCTTCCTTCAGGAAATGGGGCCGGCGCTGGCTGATCTGGCGCAGGACGTTCAGGATTGGAGCGCCTACGAAGCGCCGGAGATGCTGCCCAACGGCGACATCATCTTGCGGCGAAAGCAGCCGCTCGACGCGCCCGGTCCCGACGAATCGCTGCCGCAAGACCCGGCGCCCGAGGGGGAAATCGACATCTGAAGCGCGCCCGGTACGCCGCTCAGCCCCTCACGATGACCCGCACCTCGGAGTCCAGCGCATCCGCCAGAGAGTTCAACCGCGCCTCGGCAACCTCGCTGTAGAGCGGCACCGTGTCCTTTGGCAGGACCAGTTCCAATTCCCGTTTCTTGGGATAGAATCGAAGCTTGCCCATCCTGACATCGTGCTGCATCCACAGCATCGCCCCGAAGCGCATCGCTTTTCCCAGGATTTCCGCCTGCTGCTGGCTCTTTTCGTCCAGTAGGGCGTAAAGGGCTTCGAACTGGCTGGTGTCGCGCTTGTTGCGGTACCGATGCTGGAGCGCGAGGCCGATGAATATCCGCTCGGAGTGTTTCAGGCCACCCAGATTGGCCCGCGTCACATTGTCGAAACAGATTTCCGCGCGGTAATCGGGATGCGCCCGCCACGAGACATCGTGCAACAGGCACGCGGCCTTGATCAACCGCACCTGCGTCGGCGGGGCGGATTTGAACAGCGGCATCACGAAATCGAACAGATGCTTGCCGAATCCGGGCAGGCGCGCGTCCTTGGATTCGGCAAAATAACTGGCTTCGATCAGCGGATCGCGGTCGCGCAGGCGTTGGGGCATCTGTTCGTACAACAGCCCTTCGCGGATGCCATAGCTGGAAATCGCGATGTCCTTGGGTTTGAAGGTGCGGATGAGCCGGGTCAAAACGTCCATCGCATAGGGAACCAGCGCCATGCGGGAACCCGATACCCCAGCCCGCGCACGCAGCTTTTCCGGGTCGGACTTTTCGATGAATTTTATGGTTTCGCGCACCTGTTTGGTGGTCATGCGGTATTCGTGCAGCACCTTCAGCGGATAGTTTCGCCGCAGCATGTCGATCCGGGCAAAGGCGCGCCAGCTGCCACCGACCAGAAACAGCCTGTCCCGTTGCGGGCCGAGCTTGTCGCGCAGATCCTCCATGACTTTCTTGATGTGCTCCTTGCGCCCGCGGCGACCGCCCTTGATGTCGCGCAGTTTCAGCGGCCCCAGCGGCGAGCTTACGCGGCGGCCAACCTTGCCGTCCCCGATCTCGGCCAGTTCCATGGAGGCGCCGCCGATGTCGCAGATCAGCCCATAGGCGCCGGGCCACCCCAAGAGAACGCCCTGCGCGGAAAGGCGGGCCTCTTCCTCGCCGTCTATGACCGAAATATGCAGGCCGATCTCGCGCCGGATCTCCTCGCAGAAGTCCGGCCCGTCCTCCGCCTCGCGGACGGCGGCGGTTGCGACGGCGTGAAGCGGTGGCAGGTTCAGATCCTTGGCCAGACGCTGAAACCGTCCGAGTGCCGCCATCGCCCGTGTCCGGCCGGCTGGGTTCAGCCGCCCGGTCTCGGACAGTCCGGCACCGAGCGCGCACATGACCTTTTCGTTGTAGAAATAGGCCGGCGACCGCGCCGCGCCGTCGAAGACGACCATGCGGACCGAGTTGGACCCGACATCCACCACACCCACACGGGACAGGGCACGAGAACTTGGATCATCGAACAGGGGCCTGCCAAACGGCCCCCAGTCTGGAACGGCGGTTTCGACTGGTTGTTCCATCACTTCCCTGGTCTTGCCGCCGGCAGGATGCGAAATCGCCGGGATCGGGTCAATTGCCGGTTCAGGCCGCACCTGCGTCATAGTTGAGCACCCTTGCCGCCAAGGTCCGCGTGATCTCGCGCTTTTCGGTCAGGGACAGATGGTCGAGCCGGTCCACCACCTCGGCGGCGGCCTCAAAGC
>NZ_JBXWRY010000039.1:0-34658 GCF_059613135.1 Ruegeria sp. BHSB196 | reverse complement strand
TGCGCATAGGGGATGGCCCCGTCCGCACGCAGGAACACCCGGTCGCTGGAGCGTTCTGCAGCGATTGCGCGCAGTTTGCCAATCAACTCTTCGCGGGCGACATCGGTGGTCTGGATCTGCACCCGCCCGTCCGCGGTCATCGTCACGGTCAGCGGCTCCTCGCTGTCCGAGGGCAAGGCGGCGGCGGCGGTCTTGGGCAGCTCCACCGGCACACCGACCGTCAGCAGCGGCGCCGCCACCATGAAGATGATCAGCAACACCAGCATCACGTCCACGAAGGGCGTGACGTTGATCTCGGACATCGGCCGCGCGCGGCCGCGCCGCCGTCCCCGTCTGCGCGTGTCGTCGCCGCTCTGCTGTACCGCCGCACCCATGGCTCAGCTATCCAGTTGGCGCGACAGGATGGTGGCGAATTCGTCGGCGAAGGCTTCGTAGCCCGCAACGATCCGGTCGCTGTCCGCGCTCAGCTTGTTGTAGAAGATCACCGCCGGGATGGCCGCCAGCAGCCCCAGACCGGTGGCCAGCAGCGCCTCGGCGATGCCGGGCGCCACCACGGCCAGGTTGGTGTTCTGCTGCTCGGCGATCTCGATGAAGGCGTTCATGATGCCCCAGACCGTGCCGAACAGCCCGATGAACGGCGCCGTCGATCCGACCGTCGCCAGGATCGGCAGACCCTTCTGCAAGGTCTCCGCCTCCTTCGCGATCGCCACGTCCATCGACCGGTCGATCCGCGCCTGCGCGCCCGCGATCATGCCGCCGTCGTTGCGATGGGACCGCCGCCATTCGACCATGCCGGCGGCAAAGATCTTTTCCGAACTCCCGTCCGGCTGCGGCCCGGTCTGCTCGAACAGCTCGTCCAGCGGATTGCCGGACCAGAACGCCTCGTCGAACGCGGCGGCCTCGGCACGCGCTTTCCGGTAGTTGAGGAGTTTCTGGATGATGATCGACCACGACCAGAAGGACGCGAAGATCAGCATCAGCATTACCACTTTCACGACAAAGGTTGCGCGGGCAAACAGCCCCCACATGGAGAAATCGATCTCCTGCGCCAGCGCCAGCGTCTCAGCTTCCATGAACCTGCTCTTTTTTGCCTGATGGGCCATTCGTTCGGCCTTGTTTTGGCGAACGCTACCGTAGATCGGGTGGAATTGCCAACAGAACCACCCCTGTTGCAGAAAATGTTACAGCAATGCGCGAATCTCTGCCGGCAGACGCACCGGTTTTCCGGCCGAGTTCATGCAGACGGCCGTGACCATCGCCCTGAACACCTCCGCCTCGCCGCGCCTGACCACCTGCGACATGGTCAGGCGGGCGCCGGACAGGCCGACCATCTCGGTCTCGACGACCAGGTCATCCTCGAATTTCGCGGTCGAGAGATACTCGGCCTCGATCCTGCGCACGACCCAGACGATGCCGGCATCGCGCATGGCGTTCTGGTCGTTGCCCAACTGCCGCACCCAGTCGGAACGCGCCCGCTCGATATACCGCAGATAGTTCGCGTGATAGACGATGCCGCCCATGTCGGTGTCTTCGTAGTAGACCCGGACCGGAAACACATGCTTCATTGCGGACGCTCCAGGCGGGCAAACAGTCTGAGCGCATGGGCGCGGTCCCGCGCCGCGCCCGGCAGGACGGGATCATAGGCGGCGCGGATCAGCCCGGCAATGTCGGGCCGCAGGATCGTTGCGTCACCGGCGATCGCCAGCGGCGACTGGTCCCGGAACGCGGTGTCGGACCACAACAGAACCGTCTGCACCACCTGATTGAGCGCCAGCGTTTCGGCCGGGATCTGCGACAGCTGCGCATCCATCCGCAGAAACACGAAGGCCGCCCGGATCGCGCCCGTCTCGTCGAACCGGAAAACCCGGTACTGGTTGGCATCGACCGAGACCAGACGCTCGACGAGCGGCCCGAGATCGGGGATCAGCCGGTCGAGATCGGGCACGTCCAGCAGCTCTTCCCAGTTGCGGAAGAAGAAGACCATGCAGTTGGCGCCCAGCTCCGGGTCGGTCTCGGCCATCCGGTGCCCGGCCAGGGCCACGACCGCCTCGAACGCGCCCTTCACCACCGACAGGGTTTCGTCCCGAACGCCGAAGACGACCGGAACGATGGGCCGGCCCCAGCGGGCAAACAGGAACTCACCGCTTTCGCGGGTGAACAGGGCTTCGATATCCTCGGGTGTCACGCCTGCATCTTCATCTTGCCGAAAATACTCCCGCCGGAGGCATAAAGTCTCGGGCACCCGGCATCAACCAAAGAGATCGTCCTGACGCTTGGGCATCGGCATCCCCAGATGCGCCCAGGCCTTTTGCGCCAGCATCCGCCCGCGTGGCGTGCGCTGGATCAGCCCCTGCTGCAGAAGGAACGGCTCGATCACCTCTTCCAGCGAATCCCGGCTTTCCGACAGGGCGGCGGACAGGGTTTCGATGCCGACCGGCCCGCCGCCGTAATTTTCCGCGATCAGCGTCAGGTACCGCCGATCCGCCCCGTCCAGCCCCAGATGGTCCACGCCCAGCCGCGTCAGCGCGCCGTCGGCCAGATCGCGGGTGATCCGGCCGTCGCCCTCCACCACGGCGAAATCCACCACCCGCCGCAGCAGCCGCCCGGCGATCCGGGGCGTGCCGCGCGACCGGCGCGCGATCTCGCGCGCCCCGTCCGCATCGGCGGGCGCGCCCAGCTTGCGGGCATTGCGCTTCACGATCTCGTGCAGCTCGTCCACCGTGTAGAACTGCAGCCGGGTCGGAATGCCGAAGCGGTCGCGCAGAGGGGTGGTCAGCAGACCCATCCGCGTCGTCGCGCCGACCAGCGTGAAGGGCTGCAGCTCGATCCGCACCGTGCGCGCCGCCGGGCCTTCGCCGATCACCAGATCCAGCTCGAAATCCTCCATCGCGGGATAGAGCACCTCCTCGACCGCCGGGTTCAGCCGGTGAATCTCGTCGATGAACAGCACGTCCCGCGCTTCGAGATTGGTCAGGATCGCCGCCAGATCGCCCGCGCGGGCCAGCACCGGCCCGGAGGTCATACGGAAATTCACACCCAGCTCGCGCGCCATGATCTGCGCCAGCGTCGTCTTGCCCAGGCCCGGCGGCCCGTGAAACAGGGTGTGGTCCATCGCCTCGCCGCGCTGGCGGGCGGACTGGATGAACACCCGCAGGTTGGCGCGCGCCTCGGCCTGGCCGATGAACTCGTCCAGGCCCTGCGGGCGCAGCGCGCGGTCATTGTCTTCGGGCAGCGGCTCGGGCCGGAGGGTGGGATCGGCATCGACCATGGTACACTCAGCCTTTCGGAGCCAGCAGTTTCAGCGACGCCCGGATCAGTTCGGCCTCGCCTGCCTCGGGCAGGTCCGCCGCCGCCTCGGCCACCGCCGCCGCCGCCTCGGACGGGCCATAGCCCAGATTGGCCAACGCCGAAAGCGCACCGGCCGAAGCCGCCGCACCGCCCGCGGGCCGTTGCGGCGGGCGTGGCGCGGCCGGTGCCGCCGCAACGGGTTCGACCACCTCGACCACGGCCCCGTCCATCGCGTCCGCGACCGTTCCGCCCATCGCCATGACACCGGGCGCCTTGTCCTTGAGGTCCAGAACGATCCGCTGAGCCGTCTTGGGCCCCACCCCCTTGGCCGCCTTGACCGCCGCCCAGTCGCCCAGCGCGATCGCGCGGCTCACGCCATCCGGTCCCAGCGCCCCGAGAATGGCCAGAGACACCTTGGCCCCGACCCCCTGCACCGAGCAGAGCAGCCGGTGCCACTCCTTCTCGACCAGCGACAGGAATCCATAGAGCTGCATCAGGTCTTCGCGCACCACCAGGTCGGTATACAGCGACACCGCCTCGCCCACACCCGGCAGGGCCGCCAGGGTCCGGTCCGAGCAATAGACGACATAGCCGACCCCGCGCACGTCGATCAGCACGTGATCCGCAGCGCGATAGTCCAGCCGTCCCGTCAACTTGCCGATCATGCCCGCACCTCTTTCCGCCGCACCGACGGTGCGTTTCCGTAATAGGCGTGGCAGATGGCGATGGCCAGCGCATCGGCGGCGTCGGCGCCCTTGGGCTGACATCCCGGCAATTGCAGCTTGACCATGTGCAGAACCTGCTCCTTTTCGGCGTGCCCCACCCCGACCACGGTCTTCTTGACCCGGTTCGGCGCATATTCCCCGACCGGCAGCCCCGCCTGCGCCAGGGTCAGCAGCGCGACGCCGCGGGCCTGACCCAGCTTGAGGGTCCCGGCCCCGTCCTTGTTGACGAAGGTCTGCTCGATCGCCGCCTGATCCGGCGCATGGGCGGCGATCACCTCGACGATCTGGTTGTGCAGCGACAGCAGACGTTCGCCCAGATCGTCGCCATCCGAATGGCACAGCCCGTTCGCGACGTGGCTCAGCCGGCTGCCATGCGATTCGATGACGCCCCATCCCAGGGTTCGCAACCCCGGATCAATGCCCAGAATCCGCATGATGTCGCCTCGGCCTGCTCGGGTTTTTGGTGCTTTTTTGACGCACTAGCACGAAACGCGAACATTTTCCAAGAAATTTGACCTCACGCACGAAAGCGACACCGCTGTTCCAGCCGCGACAAGACGGTCCGATTGCGACGCGGGAAGGTCTGTTTTCGACCTGATTCCGATGCGATTTTCACCAATTATTTAAGGGGATTTCACACTTCCAGAGCCTTGCAGAAAATGCATGGGACACATGCGTTTTCTGCGCTTGCACTCGGAAATCGACATCACTAGATGCCCGGCAGATCGCAGGATCGAAACGGAAACGGAAATCAGAAGGAAACAGGATATGGCTGCACTGGACACCACCCGCACCACCACTGGCTCGTTCGGCCTCGTTGGCCGTATCGGCGCATTTTTTGCATCGGCCGTCAACGCCGTTGTCGAATGGAACGACGCCCGCGTCACCCGCAACGCGCTGTCCAAGCTGACCGACCGCGAACTGGAAGACATCGGCATGAGCCGGGGCGACATCGACCTGGTCGCCGAAGGCAAGCGCTGAGCCGGCCACTCACTTTCTGCCCCACTCTCCTCCCTCGGGGGCAATCTCAAACGCCGCGTGTTCTCCCTCACGCGGCGTTTTCATTTCTTCGCATCGGCAAGGTTCAGGGCAGGTACGGCCCGAGCTTCTGGGCGATCACCTCCGAGACCGGGTCGATCTGCATCACCCAGGCCCCGGCCCGTTCAACCGACGTGCCCTCGCTCAGCCGCTGCACACGATCCGTGTAGGACACCGTGCCCAGCGCCGCCAGCAGGAACGACTTGAACAGGAAGAACGCCAGCACGAAGGCCAGCAAGACCCTCAGCGGAAGGGCGGAACGCATTCTTTGTGGTCTCATCTCGATCAATCCGTCCGAGCGCATCTTGGCGAAATAGCCGCGCGACATCGCCTGATGTTTCTTGTTCAGACGCCGGACCCGTTGATCGAAGTCCAACTGTTTCTCGACCATGGCAGCCTCCAGACACCGCCCCCTCCTTCAACCGGAAACGAGGCTACCTCTGGAATATGCCAAAACCATGGCGAAAACCTGCGAAACTCCGCAAATTGGTCTAATTCGCGCCCTTTTTCCTCAATGTAAGCGTCGTCCACTCACCAATTTCCGCGCTGTGGACCGGATTGGTTCCGTTTTCGGCATAAACGGACACGACATCTTGTGCCTGCTCGTTGAGAATCCCCGACAGGATCGCGTAGCCGCCGGGTTGCAGATTGGCCACAAGATCCGGCGCCAAGGCCAGCAGCGGACCCTTGAGAATGTTGGCGAATACGAGATCGAAAGGGGCTGCCGCCTGCAATTCCGGATGGTCGAACCCCGCCGCCTGCAGACAGCGGACCGCGCCCTGCATCCCGTTGGCGCGCAGATTCGCCTCGGCCACCTCGACCGCGACCGGGTCGATGTCGCTGGCCAGCATGTCACCTTGCCACACGCGCGCGGCCGCCATGGCCAGCACCGCCGTTCCGCAGCCGATATCGGCGACGCGCGACGCCCGGAACCCGCCTTCGATCAGCCGGTCGAGCGCCCGAAGGCACCCGAGCGTCGTGCCATGGTGCCCGGTGCCAAAGGCCATCGCCGCCTCGATCAGCAGCGGAACGCTGCCCGCCGGCACCTTGTCGGCATCGTGGCTGCCGTGCACGAAAAACCGCCCCGCCTCGACCGGGGCGAGTTCGCGGCGCACATGGGCGACCCAGTCGGTCTCGGGCAGCTCGGAGACGACAAAGGGTCTGGCCTGAAACGCGGCGGCCAGAACCGCCAGCGCGGTTTCATCCGGCGGTTCCGTGAAGTAACCGCCGACTTCCCAGGTGCCCGACCCGTCCTCGACCTCGAACACGCCGATCCCCGTCGGCTCCGGGTCCAGCCGCTCCATCGCTTCGCCCAGCCCCTCGGCGGCGGCTTTGCCCGGCAGCGTGGTCAATGCGGTGAATGTCGGCATCAGCGCCTCCTGAATCGGTCCGCATGGGCGTAGGACCGCGGCGGGTCAAGGTCAAGCTTCGGCAGCGTTTCGCGTTTCAGCGACAGGACATAGCGCCAGCCCCAACAGGAGGCCACCAGCCCCACGGCGAGGCTGCACGCGGCCTGCGCATAGATCACGCCGGACGATCCGAACAGCGATGCCAGCCAGACCGCCGCCGGCAGCGCCAATGCGCCGTCGCGGACCCAGTTGGTAAAGGTCGCCCGCCGCGGCCGGCCCAGCGCGTTGAACGCGGCGTTCGACACGAATAGCAGCGCGGCAAAGACGAACCCGCCCGCGCCGACCCGGGTGAAGGCCGACAAGACCTCCGCAGCCTGCGGCGGAAGGGCGAACCAGGCCGCGATGAACGGATCGGCCGCGACCAGCAGCGCCCACATGATCAGCGTGTATCCCAGGCCGAACAGGATCGCGTCGCGATAGGTGCAGCGGACGCGGTCGAATTCCCGCGCGCCGTAGTTCTGGCCGAAGATCCCGCCGATCGCGCCCGCGAGCGAAAAGATCCCGCCGAACGCCACCACCGTCAGCCGCCCCACGACCGCCCAGCCCGCCATCGCCTCGTCCCCGAACTGCGCCATCACCGCGGTCAGGATGTAGTTTCCGACCGGCGCCGCCAGTTGGGTCAGAATGGCAGGTATGGCGATCAGCAGGTAGGGGCGCAGGCTGCCCAGACAGTCGCGCCGCCGCGGCCGCGCCAGCAGGTCATGCGGAACCGTCGCATACCAGAGCGCCATGCCCAGCATGACGAACCGAAACAGCACGACCCCAAGCGCCGCGCCATCGAGACCCAGACCCAGACCGTAGATCAGCACCGGATCGATGATCAGCGCGACCGCGCCCGAGGTCAGCGTGACCGACATGGACCGCATGGCATCGCCCTCGGCCCTGAGCGCGCCGTTGGCGATCATCCCGGCCGCCATCACGCCCAGCGAGGGCACCGTCATCGCCAGATACCGCGCCGCAAGCGCCGCGGTTTCGCCCTCGGCGCCGGACACCGCCACGATCTGATGGCGAAAAACCACGATAACCAGGCCCACGCAACTCTGGATCAGAAAGGCCAGGATCATCGCGCTGGTCGCCTGCCGGCGCGCCAGCCGCCGCCTCCCCTGCCCGATGCCCCGCGAAATCAGCGCCGTCGCCGCGATCATCAACCCGATCCCGACCGAGACCGACAGGAACTGGATGGCAAAGGCAAAGCTGATGGCCGCCATCTGGCGCGGCTGGCCCAGCTTGGCGATCCAGAACAGGTTCGCCGCATCCACCAGAAAGACAAAGGTGATCCCGGCGGCTCCGGACAGGGTCATGCGCACCACATGGCCCATCGTCGAACCGGTCAGGAAACGCCCCCTATCCGCCATGCCCGCTCATTCCGCGGGGGCCGGGGCGTATCGGGTCAGGATGGTTTCGTTGCCGGGCTCGGGGTGGCGCGGGATCAGCAGCGACAGGGCCAGCGAAATCAGCGCCATCGCCGCAGCCAGGCCGAACACCGCCCCCGGCGACACGACCCAGAGCAGCCCCAGAAGCGCCGGCAGGAACACCGCCGCGATGTGGTTGATGGTAAAGGCCACGGCGGCGGTGGGCGCGATGTCCGCCGGGTCCGCGATCTTCTGGAAATAGGTCTTGAGCGCCAGGGCCAGCGCAAACAGCACGTGGTCGATCACGTAGAGCACGGCCGCCAGCACCACGCCCCAGCCGAACCAGTAGATGCCGCCATAAGCGGCAAAGACCGCGGCCAGCCCGAGATATTCAAAGATCAGCGTCCGCCGCTCGCCGAAATACCCGACCGCCCGGCCCAGCAGCGGCGCGACCGTCATGTTGATCAGCAGGTTGATCATGTAGAGCGCGGTCAGCTCGTGCACGTCGAACCCGAACTTCTCGACCATCATGAAACCTGCGAAGACGATGAAGATCTGACGCCGCGCCCCGGCCATGAACTGCAGCGCGTAGTACAGCCAGTAGCGGCGGCGCAGGATCAGCCTCTTGGTCTGGGGCGTCGGGGATTCGAACTGCGGATAGGCAATCAGGCCGAACAGCGCCAGCGCGGCGGTGAGACCGCCGGCGGCCATGAAGACCGTGTTGTAGGTCAATTCGAACCGGTCCCAGGTCAGCACGATCAACCCATAGACCACCAGCGTCGCCGCGGAACCGGTGGCCACCAGCCAGCCCAGCATCTGCGGCGCGCGATCCTTGGGCAGCCATTGCAGCTGCAGCGACTGATTCACCGTCTCGTAGTAGTGAAAGCCGATCGAACTGAACAAGGTGACGAAAAGCAGCCCGCCCAGGCTGGGAAACCACGCCGTGACCGCCGTGGCCACGCCCAGCAGGACCAGCGAGATCATCGCCAGCACCTGTTCGCGGATCACCAGGATGACGGCAATCACGCCGATCGCCAGAAAGCCCGGAATCTCGCGCACTGTATGCAGCAGCCCGATATCGGCCCCGTCGAAATTGGCCGCTTCGATGACGAAGTTGTTCAGCAGCGCGCTCCAGGCATTGAACGCGATGGGCATGGTCATGGCCATGACGAAAAGCAGCGCAACCGGCCGACGCCAGAAGGGCAGGTTCCGCGCCTCGGACAGGGGAACGGGCATCCGCATGACTCGTCCTCTACGCCCAAAGCCGGGTGTTGGCGAGAGAAAAGCTGCCCTCGCACATCTGATCTGCATCAATGCAGAGGCCGGAACGCTGAAATATATCGCGATACATGCATGCGATGGAGTGACCCATGGATCTCGTCAACCTCGTCGAACGGATCGGCGAAGCGCCGACCGCCGCGCTGTTCGGTCTGACGACCGGCATCGTCTTCGGGGTGGCGGCCCAACGGTCCCGGTTCTGCCTGCGCGCCGCCACGGTCGAGTTCGCACGCGGCCGGGTCGCGGACAAGGTCGCCGTTTGGCTGCTGACCTTTTCGACGGCGGTCGTCTGGGTCCAGGCCGCGCAGCTCGCGGGGCTCATGCAATCGGCGGACGCGCGCATGATGGCCGTGCCCGGCAGCTGGTCCGGCGCGATCATCGGAGGCTTGCTGTTCGGCGCGGGCATGGTGCTGGCGCGCGGGTGTTCCGGGCGGTTGCTGGTCCTGGCGGCAACCGGCAATCTCAGATCCGTCGTTTCGGGGCTGATCTTTGCCGTGGTGGCGCAGATGAGTCTGTCGGGCGTCCTGTCCCCGGCCCGCGACCGCCTTGCGGGCCTGTGGATCACCGAGGGCGGGCGCAACATGGATCTGCTGGCGACCCTGGGGCTGCCGGACTACGGCGGCCTGCTGCTGGGCATCGCCGTGGCCGCCTTTGCCCTGGTCCTGTCCGCACGGCAGAAAATCGGCGCATCGCGCCTGATCTTCGCCTCGGGCGTCGGCTTTGCGGTGGCGCTGGGCTGGGTGCTGACCTATGCGCTGGCGCAGGTCGCCTTCGAGCCGGTGCAGATCGAAAGCGCCACCTTCACCGGCCCGTCGGCGCATACGCTGATGTTCTTCCTCGAACGCGACGCGATCTTGGAATTCGACGTCGGTCTCGTGCCGGGCGTCTTCATCGGCGCGATGCTGGCGGCCTGGCTGGCCGGAGAAATGCGGTTTCAGGCCTTCGACGACGCGCTGACCATGCGCAAGGCGATGATCGGAGCCGCGTTGATGGGGTTCGGCGGCATGCTGGCGGGCGGCTGCGCGATCGGCGCCGGCGTCACCGGCGGGTCGATCTTTGCCGGAACCGCGTGGCTGGCGCTGTTCTGCATGTGGGTGGGGGCGATGGCCACCGACCTGCTGATCGACCAGAAACCCGGCACGGTTCCGGCCTGAGCGTCAATAGAAGCTCTGCGGATCGATATCCACGGCCAGCCGCATGTCTCCCTTGAGCCGGATCGGCGCGATCCATCGCGCGATCGCGTCCTGCAGCGGGGCGCCCTTGGGCGCCTTGACCAGCAGGCGCACCCGGTGCCGCCCGCGAATCCGCGCGATCGGCGCCGGCGCCGGGCCATAGACCTGCGCGCCGATCTGGCGCAGCGGCGCATCGTTGCGCGCCAAGGCGTTGCCGAGGTCGAAGACCGGCCCGGCCTCCGGCCCCGACAGGATGATCCCCGCCATCCGTCCGAACGGCGGCACCCCGGCCGCCTGCCGGCCCGCGGCCTCGGCCTTCCAGAACGCTTCCTCGTCCCCGGCCAGAATCGCCCGAATGACCGGATGCTCGGGCTGGAAGGTCTGCAGCAGGGCCTGGCCCGGCCGCTCCGCCCGCCCGGCCCGGCCCGCGACCTGCCGCATCAGCTGGAAGGTGCGCTCGGCCGCGCGCAGGTCCGACCCCTGCAACCCGAGATCGGCGTCGATCACGCCGACCAGCGTCAGCTTCGGAAAGTTGTGCCCCTTGGCCACCAGCTGCGTCCCGATGATGATGTCCGCATCCCCCTGCGCGATCTCCTCGATCTTTTCCTTGAGCGCGCGGGCCGATCCGAACAGGTCGGAACTCAGCATCGCGATCCGGGCCTCCGGAAACACGGCCTCGGCCTCTTCCGCCAGCCGCTCGATTCCCGGCCCGACCGGCGCCAGCTTGCCCTCGACCCCGCAGGACGGGCAGGCGTCCGGCATCGGCCGGGTCTCGCCGCATTGGTGGCACATCAGCCGCTTGAGGAACCGGTGCTCGACCATCCGGGCATCGCAGTGATCGCAGCCGATCTGCTCGCCGCAGGCCCGGCACAGGGTCACGGGCGCATAGCCGCGCCGGTTGATGAAGAGCAGCGATTGCTCGCCGGCCTCCATCCGGTCACGCACCGCCTGCCGCAGCGACGGCGAAATCCAGGTTCCCGGCTGCAGCGCCTCGGCCCGCATGTCGATGGATTTCATCTCGGGCAGCAGCGCCGCGCCGAACCGCGCCGTCAGGTCCAGACGGTCATATTTGCTCGCCTCGGCATTCGCCCAGCTTTCCAAGGACGGCGTGGCGCTGGCCAGAACCACCCGCGCCCCGCAGATCGCCGCCCGCAGCACCGCCATGTCGCGCGCGTTGTACAGCACGCCATCCTCCTGCTTGTACGAGGTGTCGTGCTCTTCATCGACCACGATCAGGCCGAGATCCCGGAACGGCAGGAACAGCGCCGACCGCGCGCCCACCACCAGCTGCGCCTCGCCCTGCCCGACCATGCGCCAGACCCGGCGGCGCTCGGTCAGGGTCGCGCCGGAATGCCATTCGGCCGGGCGCGCGCCGAACCGCGCCTCGACTCGGGTCAGGAACTCGGCCGTCAGGGCGATCTCGGGCAGCAGTACCAGCGCCTGCCGGCCGCGGCGCAGGGTCTCGGCCACGGCTTCCAGATAGACCTCGGTCTTGCCCGATCCGGTGACGCCCTTGAGCAGCGTCGTGCCATACGCGCCGCCCCGGACCGCGGCCCGCAGGCTGTCGGCCGCCGCCCGCTGATTCTCGGTCAGTTCCTTTCCGGGCAGGTCGGGATCGAGCGCAGGAAAGGGCAGGTCGCGCGGGCTGTCCTCTTCCCGCACCGCGCCCAGCTTGACCAGCCCCTTGACGACCGAGGACGTCACGCCCGCCATCTCGGACAGTTCCCGCAACGTGAAGGCGAGCCCGCCATAATCCCGCAGCACCTCCAGCACCCGGCGGCGGGCCTCGGTCAGCCGGTCGGGCGTGGCCGCGCCCAGACGATAGATCTTGCGCATCGACGGCGGGTCGCCCAGCCCCGGCGCCCGCGTCGCCAGCCGCAGCATGGCGGGCATCGGCGTCAGCGTGTAGTCGGCGGCCCGGCCCAGGAACAGGCGCATTTCCTCGCGCATCGGAGCCACGTCCAGAACCCGGATCACCGAACGAATCCTGGACCGGTCGAAATCGCCCCGGCCCGGACCCCAGACCACGCCCAGCACCTTGCGCGGTCCCAGCGGCACCTCGACGAAGGCTCCGGGAAAGCAACCGCCCTCGGGCGCCTTGTAATCCAGCGTGCGATCCAGCGGCTGGGTGGTCAGCACCGCCACCAGATCGCCCTGATCAAAGAAATCCGGACCGCTCACCTGTCGCCTTTCCTTGCGGGGGTTTCAGCATGTGTTCCTTTGGGGTAAAGGCAAGCGCGACAGAGGCCAACCCATCAAAGGACTGCCCCCATGAAATTCTTCGTAGACACCGCCGAGATCGACGCCATCGCCGAACTCAACGATCTGGGCATGGTGGACGGCGTGACCACCAACCCCTCGCTGATTCTGAAATCCGGCCGCGACATCCTGGAAGTCACCAAGGAGATCTGCGACCTGGTCGATGGCCCGGTCTCCGCCGAAGTGGTCGCCACCGAGGCCGAGGACATGATCGCCGAAGGCCGCAAACTGGCGGCGATCGCGCCGAACATCGCGGTCAAGGTACCGCTGACCTGGGCCGGGCTGAAAGCCTGCAAGACGCTGACCGGCGAAGGCCAGATGGTCAACGTCACGCTCTGCTTCTCGGTCAACCAGGCGATTCTGGCGGCCAAGGCGGGCGCGACCTTCATCTCGCCCTTCATCGGGCGGCTCGACGACATCAATCTCGACGGCATGGAGCTGATCGCGGACATCCGTCAGGTTTATGACAATTACGGGTTCGAGACCGAAATCCTCGCCGCCTCGATCCGCAGCGTGAACCACGTGGCCGACAGCGCCCGCATCGGCGCCGACGTGATCACCGCGCCGCCCGCCGTGATCCGGAAGCTGGCGGATCATCCGCTGACCGACAAGGGGCTCGAAAGCTTTCTGTCCGACTGGGCCAAGACCGGTCAAAAGATCCTTTAGGCGTCCCCCCGAGCGGCCGCGCAGAAGCCCGAGGCACTCCCGCGCCGCGTCGCCGCCCGGCTGCGCCGGCCGACGCCGGAGCTTGGGCCGGGCAGCGCGCGGCGCGCGCTGCGGTCGGGACGGGCGGCGCACGGTCGGCGAATGACCCACCGCGCAGCGCCCGCGGCGCTGCGCCCGGCCCAACTGCTGCGGCCTGATCCCGATCAGGCCACGGCGGGCGGGAGACCGTCGGTCCTTGCGCCCCACAATCAGAAGGCGAGCGATTTCGGGCCTGTCGCGCGATTTTTCTGCAGCAATGCCGGACGCCCATGCTATAAGCGGGGCAACAAAAGAACACGGGCACAAGATGAGCAGCAATCCGAAACTCGACGACACCCTCCGCGCCGCGATCCTCGCCAAACCCGACGTCGTGCTGGACGACAAGGATCTCATGCAGGCGCTGGTGGCCGCGAACGAGCGGGCGATGGGCGAAAACATCGTCGATCTGCGCGGCATCGCCATGGAACGGCTCGAGGCGCGGCTGGACCGGCTGGAGGACACCCACCGCTCGGTCATCGCCGCCGCCTATGAGAACCTGGCCGGCACCAACCTGATTCACCGCGCCATCCTGCGCCTGCTGGAGCCCGGCAGGTTCGAGGAGTTTCTGGATGTCCTTGGCGGCGATGTCGCGGACATCCTGCGGATCGACATGGTCGTGCTGGTGCTCGAATCGACGCAGGGCGGCGAAGATGCGGCGCTCAAGCGGCTGGGCGACGTGCTGAAGGTCGTCGAGCCGGGTTTCATCGAAACCTACCTCATGGGCCAACAGGGCCGCGCCAACCGGCCGGTCACGCTGCGCGCGGTCTCCCCCACGGCGAGCCGGATCTTCGGGGACGTGGCCGGATCGCTCCGGTCCGAAGCCTGCCTGAAACTTGACCTCGGGTCGGGACGGCTGCCGGGCATGATCGTGATGGGCTCGTCCGATCCGCGCCATTTCACCCCGCAGCTCGGCACCGACCTGCTGTCCTTCTTCGCTGGCGTATTCGAACGCTCGATGCGCCACTGGCTGTCGTGAGCCTGATCTCGCCAGCCTGCCGCGACGCGCTTCAGCACTGGTTGGAGGGCCAGAAGGCCCTGGCGGGACTGTCGCCGAACACCCTGACCGCCTATCGCGGCGACGTGACCGATTTCCTGTCCTTCATGACATTGCACCACGGTCAGCGGGAAGGGTTGGCCGCGATCGCGCGGATTTCCGTCGCCGACATGCGGGCCTGGATGGCCGAACAGCGGGCCGCCGGGATCGGCGCGCGGTCGCTCGCGCGCAAGCTGTCCGCGGTCAAGACCTTCTATCGCTGGCTCGCCGAACGCGAAGGCTTCGAACCGACCGCCGTCCTCTCCACCCGGGCGCCGAAATTCACCAGTAAACTGCCCCGCCCGCTGGCCGAAGACGCGGCGCGGGCGATGATCGAGACGGTCGAGCTGCAATCGGCCAACGACTGGGTCGCGGCGCGGGATGTCGCGGTCGTCACATTGCTCTACGGCTGCGGACTGCGGATTTCCGAGGCGCTGTCGCTGACCGGCTCCGACGCGCCGCTGCCCGCCTCCCTGCGGATCCTCGGCAAGGGTGGCAAGGAACGGGTCGTGCCGGTCATCCCGGCCGCGCGCGCCGCCGTGGCGGACTATGTCCGGCTCTGCCCGCATCCGATGGAACCCGCGGCGCCGCTGTTCCGGGGCGTGCGCGGCGGGGCGTTGAACCCGCGCGCCATCCAGGGGGTGATGGCCAAGGCGCGGATGCAGCTCGGCCTGCCGTCCACCGCCACGCCGCACGCCCTGCGCCACAGCTTTGCCACCCACCTCCTGTCCGCCGGCGGCGATTTGCGCGCCATCCAGGAACTGCTCGGGCATGCATCCCTGTCCACCACCCAGGCCTATACCGCCGTGGACACGGCGCGGCTGATGGAGGTCTACAACCGCACGCATCCGAAAGCCTGACGCGCCCGCGCCCGAAACGGCCAGCAACCGTTTGCAGTCTGCCCGCTTTTCCGTCATGACAGGACAATGACTCCCCGGATCCAAGCCCTTCTCGTCCACCTCTTCACCGCCACCGGCGCCGTCTTTGCCATGCTCGCCATGCTGGCCGCGGTCGAGGAAAAGTGGAGCCTGATGTATCTCTGGCTGGTGGTATCCTTCGTGGTCGACGGCATCGACGGCCCGCTGGCCCGGCACTATCACGTCAAGAAGAACGCGCCGGAATTCGACGGCGAGCTGCTCGATCTGATCATCGACTACCTGACCTACGTCTTCATCCCGGCCTATGCCCTGTTCAAGTCGGGGCTGATGGATGGCTGGACAGGCTGGTTCGCGATCATCGTCATCACCTTTGCCAGCGCGATGTATTTCGCCGATACCCGCATGAAGACCAAGGACAATTCCTTTTCCGGGTTCCCGGGCTGCTGGAACATGGTGGTGATCGTGATCTTCGCGCTTCAGCCGAGCTTCTATTTCAGCCTGATGCTGGTCGCCCTGCTGGCCGTCGCCATGTTCCTGCCGCTCAAATTCGTGCATCCCGTCCGTACCGAGCGCTGGCGCGCGATCACCCTGCCGATGGCGCTGGCCTGGACGTTCTTCGCCGGATGGGCCGCCTGGGTCGATTTCGACCCGCAAAGCTGGGCGCATTGGGGTCTGGTTCTGACCAGCCTCTATCTGGTCGGCGCGGGCATCGCCCAACAGATCATCCCGCAACGCGGCCAATCCCTTGAGGAAGAACGCGCGCCCTAGCGACCGATCGGGCGCGCCGAAGGCGTCCCGGCGTTACAGGACGTCCTCGACCTCGTGCTCCTGCCCGTTATGGGTGAACACCTCGCCCGCCTGAAGGCCCGCCATCGCCAGATAGATCGGGCTTTGGGTCGAGATTCCCATGTAGGTTTCGCCATCCACCTCGAACCGGGTCGTCGAGACGCAGACCACGAAGTTCCGGCCGTCGAATTTCACCACCGCGCCCGGCGCCACGGTGTCGGTCAGGGCAAAGTTCGTGTTTTCGATGACATCGATCTTGGCCTGATGCGCGTGCACCGGCGCGTCGAAGGCGGCGGCAAGATCCGCGTTCTCGCGCGATGCGGCGATATCGTCCTTGTCGTGCCCTTCGCGGTCGTCCAGTTGGGAATCCTTCAGAAACGCATCGTGATGCGCCTTGGCCGTCGCCAGTTCCTCGGCCTCCAGGGACATGAGGCGGTCGATGATGGCCTTTTTCCTTGCGGCGCGGTCTTGCTCGGATGTCATGCAACAAGTCCTTCGAATTCGGTCGTCAGGATAGGTTGTGTCGCAAATGGCGCAAATGCAACTGCTTTTCGCAGTTCAGATCAGCAATCCGGCAGCGCCCTCGTGCCGCAGCAGCGCCACCTTGGTCTCGATCCCGCCCGCGCCGGAAAATCCGCCCAATCCGCTGGCCGCCAGGACGCGGTGGCAGGGGATGATGACCGGAATGGGGTTGGCCCCGCAGGCTTGCCCGACCGCCTGCGCCGGATGATCGAGTTCGCGGGCGATGTCGCCATAGGTGCGGGTGTCGCCGAACGGGATGGCCGCCATCGCGTCGCAGACGCTGCGCTGAAACGCCGAGCCCGTCACCCGCAAGGGCAGGTCGAACCGCTGCAGCCGTCCCGCGTCATAGGCCCCGATCTGCGCCGCCGCCTCCCGCAACAGCGGTGAGGCTTCGGCGTCATCCACTTCGGCACCGTCCCAGGTCAGCCGGACGATGGCCGCGTCCTCCTCTTCGATCCGCAGACGGCCGAACCGGGTATCGACGGAAATCCTGGGCATGGGCCCACGGTGCCAGAAGGGTGCGCCGGCCGCAAGCGGCGCACCCGGACCGGAGTTCACCCCAAGGCTTCGTCGCAGCGTCCGCAGACGCCCGCATGGGCGTGGCGGCCGACATCCGGCAGGATCTTCCAGCACCGCTGGCATTTCTCGCCCTCGGCCTTTTCGAACACGACGCCCACGCCCTGAATCTCGGGCAGGCGGAACGCCTCGGCCGGGGCCGGATCGCCGGTCACGGTCAGGCCCGAGGTGATGCACAGATCGTCCATGTCGAAGGTCGCCAGCAAGGCGCGCACATCCGCGTCCTCGACATGCACCACCGGGGCCGCTTCGAGGCTGGAGCCGATCACCTTGTCCCGGCGCTGGATCTCAAGCGCCGCCGTCACCGCCCGGCGCACGCGGCGCACCCTGGCGACATTCGCCTCAAGCTCCGCATCGCGCCAGCCGGCCGGGGTTTGCGGAATATCCACCAGATGCACCGAGCTGTCCTCGCCCGGATACCGCTCCAGCCAGACCTCTTCCATGGTGAAGACCAGGATCGGCGCCAACCAGGTGGTCAGGCGGTGGAACAGGATGTCCAGAACCGTGCGCGCGGCGCGGCGGCGCGGGCTGTTCCCGTCGCAATACAGAACGTCCTTGCGGATGTCGAAATAGAAGGACGACAGATCGACCGTGGCAAAGTTGAACACGGCGCTGAACACACCCTGGAAATCGAACTCGGCATAGCCCTTGCGCACCTGCGCATCCAGATCGGCCAGGCGGCTCAGCACCCAGCGTTCCAGCCGCGGCATCTCGGCCGGGTCGATCCGGTCGGCCTCGGTGAAATCGGCCAGCGAGCCCAGCATGAAGCGCATCGTGTTGCGCAGCCGGCGATAGCTGTCCGCGACCCCCTTCAGGATTTCCGGCCCGATCCGCTGGTCGGCGGTGTAATCGGTCTGGGCCACCCACAGGCGCAGGATATCCGCGCCGTATTGCTTGACCACCTCTTCGGGCACGATGGTGTTGCCGAGCGACTTGGACATCTTGTTGCCCTTCTCGTCCAGCGTGAAGCCATGCGTCACCACGTTGCGATAGGGCGCGCGGCCGATGGTGCCGCAGGCCTGCAGCATCGACGAATGAAACCAGCCGCGGTGCTGGTCGGTGCCTTCCATGTAGACATCGGCGATGCCGTCCTCGGTCCCGTCGGCGCGGTCGCGCAGCACGAAGGCGTGGGTCGATCCCGAATCGAACCAGACATCCAGAATGTCAAAGACCTGATCCCAGTCATCGGGGTCATAGTCGTTGCCCAAGAACCGCGCCTTGGCGCCGTCCTGATACCAGGCGTCGGCGCCCTCGGCCTCGAACGCCGCGAGGATGCGCGCATTCACTCGTTCGTCGCGCAGCAGGAAATCCGGATCGGTCGGCAGCGCGCCCCTTTTCGTGAAGCAGGTCAGCGGAACGCCCCAGGCGCGCTGGCGCGACAGCACCCAGTCGGGCCGCGCCTCGATCATCGAATAGAGCCGGTTGCGGCCGCTCTGCGGCCACCACTTCACCAGCTTGTCGATGGAATTCAGCGCGCGGGTGCGGATGGTCTTGCCCATCGCGTCCTGCCCGTCGCCCACCTCGCGGTCGATGGCGGCGAACCATTGCGGCGTGTTGCGATAGATGACCGGCGCCTTGGAGCGCCAGCTGTGCGGATAGGAATGCTTGATCTTGCCGCGCGCCAGCAGGCCGCCCACCTCGACCAGCTTGTCGATCACCGCCGTGTTGGCGTCGCCCTCGCCGCCCTTGCGGCTCAGGATGTAGGTGCCGCCAAAGAACGGCAGATCCGGGCGAAAGCTGCCATCGTCCAGCACGTTGTAGGTGATGACCTGTTCCAGCATCCCCAGATCGCGATAGAGCTCGTATTCCTCCATCCCGTGCGACGGGGCGCAATGCACGAAACCGGTGCCCTCGGTATCGGTGACGAAATCGGCAGCCCTGAAATCGCGGATGTCGTCCCATTCGCCGTCGGAGCCCTCGGCCCCGGCCAGCGGATGGCGCAGGCCCACCCCGGCCAGCTCGTCCGCCGTCACATCCCGGACGCGGGTGTACTGTTCGTCCGACAGGCGCGCCCGGTGCATCACGTCCCTGGCCAGATTGTCGGCCAGGATGTACCGGTCGCCCACGCTGGCCCAGCATTCCTCGGGCGTGCCCGTCACCTCGTAGAGCCCATAGGAGATCCCGGCACCATAGACGACCGCCTTGTTCGACGGGATCGTCCAGGGGGTCGTGGTCCAGATCACCACATGCGCACCGACGAGATCGCGACTCTCCAGCGTGTCCGCCTGCCCCGTTGCCGGATCGACGACCTCGAACTTCACCCAGATCGTGAAGCTCTCCTTGTCGTGGTACTCCACCTCCGCCTCGGCCAGCGCGGTTTTCTCGATGGGCGACCACATCACCGGCTTGGACCCCTGATAGAGCGTGCCGTTCATCAGGAATTTCTGGAACTCGGCCGCGATCACCGCCTCGGCGTGGTAGTCCATGGTCAGATAGGGGTCGGCCCAGTTTCCAGTCACCCCCAGCCGCTTGAACTCCTCACGCTGGATATCCACCCATGTCTCGGCAAAGACCCGGCATTCGCGGCGGAAATCCACCACGTTCACCTCGTCCTTGTTCTTGCCCTTCTTGCGGTACTGTTCCTCGATCTTCCACTCGATCGGCAGCCCGTGGCAGTCCCAGCCGGGCACATAGCGCGCATCGAACCCCATCATCTGGTGCGAGCGCACGATCATGTCCTTGATCGTCTTGTTCAGCGCGTGACCGATATGCAGATGCCCGTTGGCATAGGGCGGGCCGTCATGCAGGGTGAAGGGCGTGCGCCCCTTCTTTTCGCGCAGGCGGTCATAGACCCCGATCCGCTCCCACCGGGCCAGCCATTCCGGCTCGCGCCTGGGCAGGCCCGCGCGCATCGGGAAATCGGTTCGCGGCAGGTTCAGCGTGTCTTTGTAGTCGGGCGTTTCAGTGGTGGTTTCGGCGCACATCAGCGGCGTCCCTCGGATAGTATTGTCTGGAAATCGGCGAACTTGCGGTGCGAGATCTCGAACACCTTGGCCCGGCGTCTCAGGGGATCAGAGCGCCGGGGATGTAATTCGGATGATGATGGCCAGCCGGTCAGTCATGCCGGGCTTATAGGATGATGGCTCCTATTGGTCCAGAGGTTCCGGCGGCTGCGGCGAATGGCGCAGCATGGCCCAGCGGTTGAGCCAGGCCAGGCCGGCCAGCGCCAACCCCAGCGCCAGCAGCGAGAACACCCGGATCAGGCCGCCGAGCCCGGCGATGTCCACCAGAAACACCTTGGCGATGGCCAGCCCGATCACGGCCAGCCCCGCCTTGCGCATCACGTCCGACCGCCGCGCCAGCGACTGGTAGAACAGCACACCGCCGATCGCCAGCAGCGTCAGGGTATAGGTGTAAAGCTCGGGCTGGGTCACGCCGTTTTCGTAGTATATCCCGGCCGCGCCCTGCCAGAACTGGCGGATCGCCAGGCCCAGCCAAATGGCGGCAAGCGCCAGCGCCGCCGCATGGCAGATCTGCTTCAGCCGCACGGGCATCGACCCGATCCGCCAGGCCGACACCGCGATGGCCAGCGCCGGCAGCAGATAGGCGACCGCCAGCGTGTTCACGACCGGCGGACCCAGCACGGGGTCGGCGCCCGGCCTGAGGAGCGGATTCGAGTCGGTCAGCGCCTCGGCCAGCAAAGCAACGCCATGCCCGGCGAAAGCCACGCCCAGCAGCACCCGGAACGGATACAGCTTGCCGCCCAGTTCCAGCCGCTGCACCTGGGCAAAGGCCAGAAGCAGCCAGATCACCGCCAGCAGCCCAAGCCCCCAATGGCTGTCCTTGGCCCCGCCTTCGCCGAACCCCTCCAGCCAGCGCAACAGCAGCAGCGAGGCGAGGATGCCCGCCGTCGCCCAGGCCGCGCTTTCCAGCATCAGCGCGGCGACCGGACGGGTCAGCGGCTTCAGCAGCCACCATGCGACCACGAAGCCCGCGACAGCCGCGCCGTAGACCAGCGCGACCTCGGGGACCGGCGCCGCGTTGGCCCAGTCCAGCCCCGGATCCAGCACCAGGCGCACGCCGACCGTCACCACTCCCGCCCAGATGAACCAGCTCATCGGCGGCAGGGTGAAGCGCCGGTCCAGCGCCGCCGCGACGACGACCGTCGCGACCAGCGCCACGGTCAGCGCGGCCGAGCTCAGAACGATGATGCAGGCGAAGGTCAGGCACGAAAGCGCCGACAGGGTCGCCAGCGCGGCGCGCATCCGATCCGCGCCGTCCGCCCTCGCAAACCGCTCGGCCAGCACCACCATCAGCGCGCCCAGGGCCAGCGCGTGCAGCGCCCAGGGATAGGGGCCGATCACATCGGCGGGCCGCCAGGCCAGCTCCAGCGCGATCGCCAGCACCGGCGCGAACACCGCCGCCGCCCCGGCCCAGACCGCCGCCATGCGTCCGGCCCGGAACGACCGCCGGGCGCACAGCACCGAGATCAGAGCGCCCAGCGCGACCAGCAGGGTGACAATCAGCGGGAAATCCGCCTCAGGCGTTTCGGCATAGGTCTCGGCGAAACCGCGATAGGCCGCACCGTGATCCAGCCCCTGGGACAGCACCACCCAGACCAGCCCGGCCGCCGGAAACAGGGCGGTATCCTGCAACGCCCGCGCTCCGCTGGCCCACAGGATCAGGGCCAGGCACAGCCCGCCCAGCAACAGCACGGCCAGCCAGAACCCGGCCTCGGACCCGATCCAGGGCAGCGCGATGAACGCCGCGCTGGCCGCCATCGCCGCAAAGGCCAGGCGGGTGGGGAATTCCGGCCAGGGATCGCCCTTTTTCCTCAGCACGGTTTCCGCCACCATGGCACCGCCGTGAACCGGCGTCAGTTGCCGCGCGGGCACGACGATCGCAGCGAGCGCCAGCGCGGCGGCATAGATCCGCAGCGCCGCATCGGTCTCGGGTGCGGACAGCGACAGCAGCCAGGCCGCGCCATAGGCACCGGCCAGCGTCAGCACCGAGATCCAGGCCCACCGCCGCACCGTGTCGATTCCCAGCCCCAGCAGCGCGACGACGTAGAAATAGATGTAGAGCCACGACGGATCCTCGGACGATCCGCCCACCAGGAACGGCGCGGCAAAGGCGCCGATCAGGCCGATGGCCGCCAGCAGCGGACCGTGAAACCAGCCCAGCACCAGCCCGAGCAAGGCAATGGCGAGCATCGCCGCCAGCGCCGCCTCGGGGCCGATCAGGTCATAGAGCTGGCGCGCGGCCAGCACCGCACCGAACAGCGTGACCAGACCCGAGCCCGAGAAGACCGAGGGCAGATAGGCCGCGCTCGACGCCTCGTCATCGCCGAACCGGCGGCGCAGCACCTCGCCCGCGCAGATCAGGGCCGCGCCAAAGCCCAGCGCGGCGAGGACACGGGCGGCGGGCGGCAGCAACCCGCTCTCGACCCCGTATTGCACCAGAAAGATACCCGCCAGGGTCAGCGACACGGCTGAGACCGCATAGAACCAGTTCTCGCGCAGCCACCGCCCCAGCGCGTCGAACCTGTCCTGCCGGAACACGACCGCGCGCGGCGGCGCCGCCGCGCCGGCTGCCTCGGCCGGTTCCGGGGTGTCCTTGCGCCGGGCCGGCGACCAGGGCGCGGGCCGGCGCACTTCCGGCTTCGGCTCGGGCGCCTCGGGCCGCACCACCGGATCGGCGTGTGACGCAGGGACGGCCGCAGGCCCGCCCGCGGCCTCCAGTTGCCGCTCCAGCGCCTCCACCCGGCGCCGCAGGCGGGTTTGCCCGACCAGCAGAACGACGATCGTGACCGGAATGGCCAGAACGATCAGCCCAACCAGAACCAAAGCCGCTTCCACACGCACCCTCCGCCTTTTCTTCGCGGAACTCTATCCGCGAACGCGGCCAGGCCACAGTGCGAAATACCTGCAGTGGTGCGAGCGTTGCGCGCGCCACACGCGGCGACCTGCGACATTGCCGCGGCCCGCGGCGTCACGGGTGAAACAGCGTGCCCACCCCATAGGCGATCGCCGCCGCCACACCGCCGATCAGCAGGGTCTCGCCGCCCGACCGCCACCACGGCGCCAGCGACCAGCGGCTCTTGAACGCGCCGATGGCAAAGAACACGCCCAGCGTCATCCAGACCGAATAGGCGAAGGCATGTTCGAACGAGAACAGAAACGGCAGCAGCGGCACCAAACCTGCCGCCAGAAAGGCCAGGAACGTGGCCAGCGCCGCCTTCATCGGGTGCGGATCGACGCTGCCCAGCCCGTATTCGCCCTCCAGCATCAGCCCGATCCAGTTCTCGCGGTCGGACGTCACCGCACCGGTCGCCTCTTCCAGAACCTGGCCGGACAGCCCCTTCTGGGCCAGGATCTCGCGCACCTCGCGCCGTTCGCCCTCGGGGTAGAGGTCGATATGGCGTTCCTCGATGGCACGGATGCGGCGGATGTTGTCCAGTTCGGCCTTGGTGCCGGAGTAGTTTCCGGCCGCCATCGAGAACCCGTCGGCCAGCACGTTGGCGATGCCCAGCGCGACGATGACAAAGGGCGACAGGCCCGCGCCCGCCACCCCGGCGACGATGGCAAAGGTCGTGACCGATCCATCGATCCCGCCATAGACCACGTCGCGCAGCACCCCGCGCCCCGGCGGCGCGTTGATCCGTTCCGCGATTTCCTGTTGGCTGTGACCGTGATCGGGCATGGCTGATCCTCCGCTTGCCCCGATCCTGCGGCACGCGGCGCGCGGCGGCCTTGCGTCAGATCAATCCCTGGAAAACAGCCCGGTCAGGGCCCGTTTGACGATGCTGCGCGTCTTCGGCCTGTGGCGCGGCGAAAACGGCAGCGGGCGGCAGACCTCCATCGCGGCCACGCCAACGCGGGCGCTCAGCGCGCCGTTGACCAGCCCCTCACCGAACCGGCGGCTCAGTTTGCTGAGGATCGAGCCGCCCAGCACCGGCTCCAGCAGGTCGTCGCCCACCGCGACCGCGCCGGTCGCCACCAGATGCACGAAGACCGCCCGCGTCAGCCGCCAACTGCCGAGGAACCCGGCGCGGCCGCAATAGATTTCGGCGATCCGGCGGATCATCCGCAGCGACGCGCCCAGCGCCACCGCCACGTCGGCCAGCGCCAGCGGCACCAGCGCGGTCACGGTCGCGACCTGACGCGCCGCCGCCTCGACCTCACGCCGCGCCGCCGCATCCAGCGGCGCGAGCAATTCCTCCTCGGCCATGGCCAGCAGGCCGGCGGCATCGAATTGCTCGTCCCGGCGCTCGCGCAGCCGGTCACGGCCCCACCGCGTCTCGTCGCGGCCCTTGTAGAAGGCCAGCAGCCGGTCGGTCACGGCGCGGGCCTGTCCCAGATCCTCTTCGGCCAGGGCCGCATCCGCCGCCCGCCGCAGCCCGTCGATGCGGGACAGCCGGCCGATGGCCGCAAGCTCCCGCACGGCGATCAACAGAACGACGACCACAAGCGCGGCGATCGCGGCAGTGACCGCCCAGCCCAGGATCGGAGCGCGCGCCACCAGCGACGTGGCGAAATCCCAGGCCGCCACCGAGACCGCGGCCCCGACCACCGCCAGGGTCAGGCCCCAGAACCATTTCGTCAGCCGGGACGGCCTGTGCGCCGCCACGCGGGCCGCCGCCTGCATCGCCTGGCCCTGCGGTTGCGCCAGATCCGGCACCGGGGGCGCTTGCACGACATCGGGCGCGGACTTGGCGTCGCCCTCGAGATCAATCAGAACCGGGCCGTTGGTCATCGGACACATCCTCCCGTTGCCAGACATATGTGATGTCGGGCAGGTTTTCATCGTTCGCCGACCCGTCGCCGCGCGCGGCCTCGACAAACCCGTTGCGCTCATAGAACCGGCGGGCCGGCGCATTGGCCTCGAACGCCTTCAGGACCAGCCGCACCCGCCGCGCCTTGGCGGCGTCCAGCAACTGCCGCCCGACGCCCTGCCCCCGCGCGGGCCGCGACAGGTAGAGCGCACAGATTTCGGCCCGGTCGCAGGCCAGAAACCCCACGATGCCGGCGGGACCCTCCGCCACCGTGACCCACCCGCGGTCGATCATCGTGCCGCAAAAGCCGATGGTCTCGGCCAGCGAGTGCAACTCGGGCATCCAGTCCTGTTCGCGCGCAAAGCCATGCAGGATTTCACCCGTCCGCCCCGCATCGGTGCTTCGCGCCGCGCGCAGAACCGCGGTCACAGCCGGTCTCCGATCAGGAACTGCGCCGCCCGGTCCAGCCGGATATGCGGCGGGCCGTCACCGGGGGCCAGCGTCAGCCGCGCCGGCGCAAAGGCCATGAACCCATAGTCGTCGCCCAGCCACGCTTCGGCCCCGTCCCGCGCCGGCGCCAGCAGATGGGCGGGATCGGCAGGCAGCCGCCCCGGATAGAAGGCCGCCTGTCTGCCGGTGTCCAGCAGCGTGCCCCGCACACAGGGCAGCTCCTGCCCGTCATGCGGGCGCATCTCTTCGGTCGTGGCCCGCAGCGCCGCCAGCGACAGGGCGGCGGTCTCGGCCCCGGCGAACCGCGCCCGGTCGCGGGCCTCGCGGGTCAGCGCCTCCATGATCGCGGTCAGCTGCGGATGCTGAAGGTGGTGCAGGTGGTCCGCCTTGGTGGCGGCGAACAGGATCTTCTCGACCCGCTTGCCCAACAGCAGACTGCTCAGCCAGGCGTTGCGGCCGGGGCGAAAGGCCGACAGGATGTCGGCCATCGCGCGGCGCATGTCTTCGACCGCCTGCGGCCCCTTGTGGATCGCGCCCAGCGCATCCACAAGAACCACCTGCCGGTCGATCCGGGCAAAGTGATCGCGGAAGAACGGTTTGACCACCTGCGCCTTGTACGCCTCGAACCGCCGCTCCATCTCGCGATGCAGCGACCGGCGGCGCGACGGCGCGGAGACCGGCAGCGGCGCAAAGGTCAGGACCGGCGAGCCGGCCAGATCGCCAGGCAGCAGGAACCGGCCCGGTGTGCAGTCATAGAACCCGCGCGCGCGCGCCGCCCCCAGGTAATCCGTGAACGCCCGCGTCAGCGCCTGTGCCACCGGTTCGTCATGGCTGGCGGCCGGATCGGCGGCGCGCGCCTCGGCCAGAAACGCCGCCGCCTGCGCCCGCGCCTCGATGCGCGACAGCGTTTCCGCCGACCAGTCGTCATAGGACTTGTCCAGCAGACCCAGATCCAGCAGCCATTCGCCGGGATAGTCCACGATGTCCAGATGCACCGTGCGCGGCCCCTGCAACCCGGCCAGCAGCCCGGCGGGCCGCACCCGCAGCGACAGCCGCAGTTCCGAGACCGAGCGCGTGCTGTCCGGCCAGTGCGGCTCGGGTCCGGTCAGCGCGCCCAGATGGGTCTCGAAATCGAACCGGGGCACGGTGTCATCGGGCTGCGGCTGCAGATAGGCGGCGGCGATCCGCCCCTCCTGCTCGGCGGCCAGTCCGGGCATCCGGCCCCGGTCCAGCAGGTTGGCGACCAGCGACGTGATGAACACGGTCTTGCCCGACCGCGCCAGACCGGTGACGCCCAGCCGCACGACCGGCTCGAAAAACGTCTCGGACACCCGGTCGCCCACGGTTTCGACGCCGCGCACGAGGGTGTCTGCCAATGTCGAGATGACCAAGTCGCTGCCCTGCCTTTCGTTTCTCACAAGATAGGAAAGGGGCGCCGCGGTTGCCAGAGCTTTCGAAACCGCCGGTCTTGCCGCGCGCCGCCCTGCGCGATACCAGCAACGCCATGCCACGCTATGCGCTGAAAATCGAATACCAGGGCGCCCCGTTTGCCGGCTGGCAGCGGCAAAAGGATCTGCCGTCCGTGCAGGGCGCGATCGAGGAAGCACTGGGCAGGCTGGAACCCAGCCCGCACACCATCGCCGCGGCCGGGCGCACAGACGCCGGCGTGCATGCGCTGGGTCAGGTGGCCCATTGCGACCTGACCAAGGACTGGGATCCGTTCCGGCTGTCCGAGGCGCTGAACTATCACCTCAAACCCGCGCCGGTGGCGGTGCTGCGGGCGGCCCGCGTGGCCGACGACTGGCACGCCCGGTTCTCGGCCACCGAACGGCAATACCTGTTCCGCATCCTGATCCGCCGCGCGCCCGCGACCCATGACAAGGGGCAGGTCTGGCAGATCGGCCACCCGCTCGACACCGCCGCCATGCAGGAGGCCGCCCAGAGGCTCGTGGGCCGGCACGACTTCACCACCTTCCGCTCGTCGATCTGTCAGGCCGCCAGCCCGGTCAAGACGCTCGACGAGTTGCGGGTGGAGTCGGCCGAGGGGTTCTCCGGCCCCGAGGTGCGGTTCCACGTCCGCGCCCGTTCCTTCCTGCACAACCAGGTGCGCAGCTTCGTCGGCACGCTGGAACGGGTCGGGGCCGGCGCGTGGACGCCCGCCGATGTCGGCGCCGCGCTGCGGGCCGCCGACCGCGCTGCCTGCGGGCCTGTCGCGCCGCCGCAGGGGTTGTATCTGGCGCGGGTCGGGTATCCGCAGCCGGTCTTCGGCTGATCAGACGGCGACGGCGCGCATCAGCAGCCCGCCGGCCACGGTCACGATCAGCAGCCCCGCCGCCAGTTCGATGGCCGAGGCCAGCAAGGCCCCGTTGCGCGCCGCGACGGGCGATCCCAGCAGGCCGCCGCGCAGGCCGAACGAGGTCCAGCCGACCAGGGTCGTCACCGTCGCCGTGCCCATCGCCATGGCAAAGGCCCCGGCGATGCCCATCGCCGCGATGCCCATCTGCCAGGTCAGCACCAGAAGGAACAGCGCGCCGGTGCAGGGGCGTGCGCCGATTCCCACTATCAACGCCGCCGCCTCGCGCAGCGTGCCCGCCTGCGCGACCTGATCCGGGCTGGGCCCATGCGCATGGCCGCACTGCGAACACGCCTCCGCCGCGACGGCGACCGGCGCGCGGTTCACCCGCACCAGACCCCGCAGCGCCCGCAGCACCAGCCAGGCGCCGATGGCGGCGATGGCCGCGTAGCTGACCGGCGCCATGACATCCTCGGTCACGCCGACCAGGCTCTCGCGCGACATCCGAAAGACCAGAACCCCGGCATAGACCAGAACGATGGCCGTCACCGCCTGCGCCAGGCTGGACAACAGGCTGATCGCCGAAAGCCGCAGGAACGCCACCTCGCGGCCCAACCCGTAGCCGCCGATCAGCACCTTGCCGTGCCCCGGACCGATGGCATGAAAGAACCCATAGGCGAAACACACCGCCAGCAGCCCCGTCACCGCCTCGGGCTGCTGCGCGCGGATCGCGCGCAGCGCCTGGGCGATCCGGTTCTGCGCCAGGCGCTGCTCCTCGGCCGCCCACAACGCCAGCTGGTCGAACCCGCCGCTGCTCCACAGCCACAGCAGGACCGCAAGCACCACCAGAACGGGAACGATCAGGTACCGGGACATGCGATCCGGATTTCCGTCGCGAATTCGGCGCCGACCAGCGGAATGTCGTTTTCCTCAAGATCGGCATTGGCATCCAGGGTCAGCAGGAATTGCTGCATCTGGGCCAGGCGGTTGTCGATATCCGGCTCGATCCGCTGCACATCGCAGGACACCGGACCCGAGATGACGACCGGGCGCGTCAGATCGTATTTCGTGTAATAGGTCTCGTCATAGGCCTTGGCCGAAAGCGGCCCCGCCACCCCCGCGCCGCCGGCCACCTCGCGCAGGTGGCTGGTCACGATCCGCCCGTTCTCCAGCGTCGCGGTCGGCTCCAGAGGGCCGGACAGCGCCACGGGCCGGCCATCCGCCGTGATCACCAGATCGCCGTTGTACCCCTCGACCCACTGCGCATCGAACCCCGACAGGTCGCGCTCCTCCGCGGCGGTCAGCACACCGTCGGCCTCGGGGTCCAGTCCCAATTCTTCCAGCACCAGCAGCGAATAGAAATCGTCATAGGCCCAGGTCACGCGCACATGGGTCAGGCGGGCCGCATCGTCGAATACGAACTCGATCCCGGTATCGATGAAGACATGCGGATGCGCCGCCGCGCCGAGCGGAGCACCAAGGGCCAGAACGGTTGCCAACAGTCGCATGGGCGCAACATAAGCGGTCGGGCTGCCCGCGGCAATCGGCGCGCGCGCGCCTGTGCGGGAATTTGCGCGCCGGTCAGCGCGGCGGAAACAGCACCAGCGTCTGCAACGCCGTCGCCACCGGACCCTGGGTGTCGAAGAGCACCGCCTGCGCCATCCCGACGCCGTTGTCGTGCCAATGCGAAACCGTGTCCGAGGCCAGCCAGTCCGAGACCGGTTCGCGGTGGATGTGCACCGAAAGATCCGTGTTCATGAATCCCATCTCGCTGGGCGGCGCGTTCCACGAAATGCCGTTGCCGCAATCGGCCAGCGGGCAGAGCGACTGGACCGGCGACTGCCCTTCGCCCTCCAGCAGCGGCGGCGCGCGCATCCAGATGGTCTTGGGCCCAGGATCATGGCTTTGGCCCGGCGGATAGAGCACATCGACGAACTGCGCGAAATACGGCAGATCGTGCCGCGCCTGCCGGATCGGGAACGGGCCGGGGCCGGCCGCCTCGAAATCGGGCGCGGCCACGCGGGCCGTCGGCACCGGCCCCATCTCCTTGCGGACCAGATGCATGGTCGAGCCGCTGACGCAGAGCGTGCCCTCCAGATCCCGCACCTCGACCCGCGTCGTGGCCAGCGTCCGCGTGTGCCGCACCGTTTCGGCCGCAACCCTCAGACCGGCCACCGGCAGCGGGCGCAGCACGTCCAGCGTCAGGCGCGTCAGCATCTTCTCGGGTCCGATTTCGCGTTCCGCCGCCCGCGCGATCAGCCCCGTGACCGGCCCGGCATGACAGTGGTCGGCCGACCACGGCCCGCGCACCGGGTCGTTGCCGACAAAGACGCCATCCTCGCGCAGGCGAAAATAGGGGGGCTTCCCGTTCCGTTCCGACATGACCGCCGCTTCAGATCTTTTCCTGCGTGTATTTCTTGAGTTCCGTCCGCGCGACCTGGCGCCGGTGCACCGCATCCGGCCCGTCCGCCAGCCGCAAGGTGCGCACATGGGTCCAGGCGATCGCCAGCGGAGTGTCCTGGCTGACGCCGGCGCCGCCGAACATCTGCACCGCCTCGTCGATGACCTTGAGCGCCACGCGCGGCGCGACGACCTTGATCTGGCTGATCCACGGCGCCGCCGCCCGCGCGTCGCCCTGGTCCATGTACCAGGCCGCCTTGAGGCACAAGAGCCGCGCCATCTCGATCTCCATCCGGCATTCGGCGATGATGTCGTAATTCGCGCCCAGCTGCGCCAGCTTCTTGCCGAAGGCCTCGCGCTGCAGCGACCGCTTGCACATCCGCTCCAGCGCGATCTCGGCCTGACCGATGGCCCGCATGCAGTGGTGGATTCGGCCCGGCCCCAGGCGGCCCTGCGCGATCTCGAACCCACGCCCCTCGCCCAGCAGGATGTTCTCGGCCGGCACCCGCACATCGGTGAACCGGATATGCATGTGCCCGTGCGGCGCGTCGTCGTGGCCATACACCTCCATCGGGCGCAGGATCTCGATGCCCGGCGCATCGGCGGGCACCACGATCATCGACTGCCGCTGGTGCTTGGGCAACTCGTCGCCCCCGGTCCTGACCATCACGATATAGACCTTGCAGCGCGGATCGCCCGCCCCCGACGACCACCATTTCTCGCCGTTCAGCACATAGTCGTCCCCGTCCCGCACGCAGGACATCGCGATGTTGGTGGCATCCGACGAGGCCACGTCGGGTTCGGTCATCAGATAGGCCGAGCGGATCTCGCCGTCGAGCAGCGGCTTGAGCCACTGTTCCTTCATCTTTTCGGTGCCGTAGCGTTCGAACACTTCCATGTTGCCGGTATCGGGTGCGGAACAGTTGAACACCTCGGCCCCCAGCGGAGTCTTGCCCATTTCTTCCGCGAAATAGGCGTATTCCACCGTGGTCAGCCCGAACCCCTTGTCGCTGTCGGTCAGCCAGAAATTCCACAGCCCCTCGGACCTGGCCCTGGCCTTGAGCCCTTCGAGGATCTCGGCCTGCCGCTCGGTGTATTGCCAGCGGTCGCCCTTGCCGATTTCGGCCTGGTATTCCTCTTCCAGCGGCATGATCTCGTTGCGCACCATGTCCGCGACACGCTGCAAGAGCTTGCGGTTCTCCTCGCGCATGGCGAATGTCATGTTCATGAAACTGTCTCCTCCCACCGGCAAGCCGGGCTTTACCTTGGATGCGAGGATGACTTAGCTGCGTGCACAGGTCTAGCTGTGTGACGGGACGTCACCGGCGGGAAAATGGCGGAGGAACGGATTTGGCGCTTTTGATCGATACCGGACTCACCGGCTGGATGAGCGACGCCGAAATCGCGGCCGAACTGCGCAAGGCGCTGCCGGATGCGGATATCCGCACGCCGGAAACGCGGGGCGATCCGGCCGATATCGCGATGATGGCGGTGGTCACGCTGAAACCGGACGCTCCGGCCGCCCTGCCCAACCTGCGGCTGGTGCAGAAACTCGGCGCGGGGGTCGAAACCATCGTCCACCACCCCGCCCTGCCCGATCATGTCCGCGTGACCCGGCTCAAGCCGGACGCCCCGGCGCGCGAAATCGCGGAATGGTTCCTGGCCTACATCCTGCGCGCCCAGCGCAACATGGCGCAGCACGAGGCCGACCAGCGCGCGTCCCGATGGAACCCGATCGAACCCCGCTTTGCGCCCGATACCGTCGTCGGCGTCCTGGGCCTCGGCCATATCGGCGGGCGCACCGCGCAGGTGATGCGCGATCTCGGCTACCGGGTTCTGGGCTGGAGCCGGTCGCCCAAGTCCATCGATGGCGTGCAGTGCCTGCACGGCGGCGCGACCCTGCCCGACATGCTGGGCGCATGCGACCATGTCTGCGCCATCCTGCCCTCGACCCCCGACACGCGGGGCCTGTTCGGTGACGACCTGCTTGCGGCGATGAAACCGGGCAGCCAGTTGCTGAACGCCGGGCGCGGCGACCTGATCGACGAACCCGCCCTGCTGCGGGCGCTGGACCGGGGTCGCCCCGCCCAGGCCATTCTGGACGTGGTGAGCCAGGAGCCCCTGCCCGCCGACCACCCGCTCTGGGCGCATCCGCGCGTGACGATCACGCCGCACGTCTCCGGCTGGCATCTGGGCGATGCGCTCGGGGACGTGGCCGAGAACTACCGCCGCCTGACCGCCGGAGAGCCGCTTCTGCACGAGGTCGATCGCCGCCGCGGCTACTGACCGGCCGGCGACCGCCCCGAACCCGGCGCCTCAGCTGATGAATTCGGTGTACCCGGCCTCGTCCATGTAGTCGTCCATCGGCGAAAGATCGGCGGCCTTGATCCGAAAGAACCATGCCTCGCCGGTCGGATCCTCGTTCACGAGTCCCGGATTGTCCGCCAGCGCCTCGTTCACCTCGACGATCTCGCCGTCGAGCGGCGCAAGAATGTCCGACGCCGCCTTGACCGATTCGATCACCACGATCTCGTCATCCTTGCTCACCTCGGTGCCCACCTCGGGCAGTTCGACAAAGACGATGTCGCCCAACTGTTCCGCCGCATGCGCGGTGATCCCGACCGTGACCACATCGCCATCCGCGTCCAGCCATTCGTGCTCTTCGGTGAATTTCATGTCTGCTGTTCCTCTGGACTGCCACCTGTGCCGCCGCACCGCGCCCCTGCCGGCACGATACGCCTGCCATTTTGCATAAGGGATTTCTCTGCCGCGTCAAAACCCAATTCGACGCCCCGATGCGTCCGGTCCGCCCGTCAGGGCGTGAGCACCCAGTTCCCGCTGGCATCCAGACAGCGCCGCGTCCGGATTTCCCGCGCCGCATCGGACCCGCCCGGCGTGAACACCTGCTGCAGATGCGCGCAGTTGCCCCGCATCTCGCGCACCCGCACCGTGCCCTTGGCCCCGGTATCCGCATTGGACCAGTTGGCCTCCTGCCCCGCGCTGGGCTTGCCCGCCGCGAACAGCGAATTGGTCGCGGCGTTCATCATCTCGAAATCCGCCGGGCTCAGTCCCAGCTCCGCGACCATCCGCGACAGGGGCTTCGCGTCGGCCCCGACGGCAACGCCCAGCGCAGCCGCGGCGACCAGAACTGCGCAAATCCAGGTTTTCATCGACCATCCACTTGCAAAATCTCGCTGGCCCAAGCCTAGCTGCCGGAGGCGCGCTTGTCCAAACCCCTCGCCCAAATCTTCAAAAAAAACCGAACAAACCTATGCGGCCTCCGGCGCTAGGAGGCGTCCCGCATTCCCGACATAGTGCCCGAAAACACCTGCGAGGCCCCTCATGGCACACCGCCCCTATTTCGCCCCGACCGGCGGCCATCCCGGCCAGGACCAGCTGCTGACCGACCGCGCCATGTTCACCGAGGCCTATGCGGTGATCCCCAAGGGCACCATGCGCGACATCGTGACCAGCTTCCTGCCGTTCTGGGAGGGCACCCGGCTCTGGGTGCTCGCGCGCCCGCTCAGCGGGTTTGCCGAGACCTTCTCGCAATACATCATGGAGGTGCAGCCCGGCGGCGGCAGCGACCGCCCCGAGACCGACGCGGCCGCCGAAGCCGTGATCTTCGTCGTCGAAGGCGCCGTGACGCTGACCATCGGCGGCCGGTCGCACGTGCTGGAGGAAGGCGGCTACGCCTACATTCCGCCCGGCAGCGACTGGAGCCTGCACAACCGCGCGGGCCCGGTGGCGCGGTTTCACTGGATCCGCAAGGCCTATGCCGCAGTCCCGGACCTGGCCGCGCCGGATCCGGTCATCGCCAACGAACGCGACATCGCCCCCACGCCCATGCCCGGCACCCAAGGACGCTGGGCCACCACCCGCTTCGTGGACCCCGCCGACCTGCGCCACGACATGCATGTGACAATCGTCACCTTCGAACCCGGCGGGGTCATCCCCTTCGCCGAAACCCACGTGATGGAACACGGGCTCTATGTCCTGGAAGGCAAGGCGGTCTATCGGCTCAACCAGGACTGGGTCGAGGTCGAGGCCGGCGACTACATGTGGCTGCGCGCCTTCTGCCCGCAGGCCTGCTACGCCGGCGGCCCGGGCCGGTTCCGCTATCTGCTCTACAAGGACGTGAACCGCCACATGCCGCTTGCGCCTGCGCGCACATGAGGCGCGAAGACCGGATTGTGCGCCTTCGGCGCTCTCTTTTTTATTTTGTTGAGGGACGCTGTCCCTCAAACTCCCTGGGGTATTTGAAACCAGAAAGAAGCAGGTGGGATTTTTGCCGCTTCTTTCTGGTCCCAAATACCCCGGGGTGAATTGCCCGAAGGGCAAGAGGGGCAGCGCCCCTGAAGACCGGCACAAGCCTGACGCCGCCAAAACGCCGCATTGGCGGGGAATTTCGCGCCGGGGCTTCACAGCGCGCGCGTTATTTGTTCAAATCACGGGCAGAGTTTGAGTTTTTCAGGAGTGACTTAGATGAAACCGCGCATTGCTCCCCTTGCCTTTGCAGGCGCTCTTGCCGCCGCATGCACGCTCGCACCGGAACCCGCATCCGCAAAGGACGAAACCAGAACGGTCCAGGTGATGAGCCGGACCTGGGCCGTGACCCAAGTGTCCGACGAGCCGGTGATCTGGCGCGCCACCCGCGACAACAACAATCTCAACCCGTTCGGCCCGCCGCCGCGCCTGCGCACCATTCAGGCCATGGCCGCGATCCGCGCGGCGACAGGGT